>JAZKGO010000009.1:0-3543 GCA_040385875.1 Bacteroidota bacterium | reverse complement strand
GATTCTTGTTCCTGTTATTTTTGGACTTGAGATTTTGTTTGCAAAAATTAAATTGATATTTTAACTCATTGAATACTAAATAGTTAAATCAAATAAAAATAACAAAACTAAATATTTTAATAATGCAAAAATCAACTACTTCAACAAGCTCAATCACTTTAATTTTATTACTTTTTTGCAAAATAGGCTTTGCACAAAAAGTAGAATTTTCAGGAACAGCCAGTTCAATTATTTCCAATTCAGTAATAATTCCTGAGGGCAAAAAACTGTTTTTCACAAGTGGACTCACCGCCACAGCCGCCGACACCACTTTGGCAGAAGGAAACTACGCTAAATATGGCGACACCAAAACCCAGGCCATCAATATCCTGAAAAAATTCAAGTCGATGTTAGACGAAAAAGGATTGGATATGAAGGATATTTTTTCAATGCGAGTGTATCTGACAGCCGATGTAAAAACTGGTCAATACGATTTTGACGGCTGGAATGCAGCTTACAAACAATATTTTGGCACAAAAGAAAACCCCAATAAACCCATCAGAGCCACTTTAGGAATCTCAGCATTGGTAAATCGATTTAAATTTATTGAGATAGAAGTGGTGGCGGTTTGGCCGTGATTATTTTTCAGGCAATTATTTTGCTGTAAAAGGTAAACTTAAGTATTGGTTTATTATAAAAAGTAAACTAATATATTTACTTATTAATTTGGCAACGATGAAATAACTTTGCTTAAAACAAAAACCCACCTTAAAAATGAAAACAAACAATTCTAACTCTTTAAAACTATTCTTTCTCATTGTTTTCACGCTATTTTTAACAATAAAAACAGAAGCTCAAAGTATTCAAAAAGAAGATTATGATCGGGCTGTGGCATTTTTAAGCAAAAATTTGTTCAATAAAAAGGTATTTAACACCAATATTCAACCGATTTGGTTTAAAGACAGTTCAGGCGTGGGATTTATTACCCAAAATAAACTACAAAAAACTTACAATAAAATTAGCTGGGCAACCAATAAAATTGAGCCGTGGTTTGACCAAGAGCGACTGGCTAAAGAGTTGAAAAGTAAGTTTAAAACGGACTTCGATGCAAAAGCACTTACAATTCAAAATGTACAAGGCAACAATGCCAATTCGATAGAGTTTTCCCTCAATAATGCAAATTATAAACTCGACCTCAAAACTTACGAAATTACTGAGGTTTCAAAGCTTGTTCAAGACCGCTTAACCTCAAAATCACCTAACGGAAAATGGGTCGCTTACACCGAAAAATACAATTTGTTTATAAAATCGACAGCTGATAATAGCATAAAACAACTCAGCAAAAAAGGCGAAAGATTGTATGAATTTGGCACCTATTATGGCTGGTCGGATATTATAGAGGGCGAAAACGGTGAGCGACCAAAGCGATTTCGAGTGAGCTGGTCACCTGATTCAAAATTCATCCAAACCTATATTACGGATATGCGAAATGCAGAAAAAATGTACCTGCTCAACTGGGGCATTGATAGTTTGTACAAACCAAAATTACTTTCCTATTACCGAGGCTCACCTGGCGATACAAATATGGTGAAAATGACTCCCGTTTTTTACAATATTGAAACCGGGGATGAATATATAAAACATCAGGCCATAAGTACTCATACCAACCCTACCAATTACGAATGGGCGAGAGAAAGCGGTATTATTTATCAAGAAAATGCTCTCAGAGGCTACCAATCTGTCGAATTACATCGCTGCGATTTAAATAAAAAAACCGAAGAATTATTGTATCGGGAAACCAGCAAAACCAATATCGACAATTACAATTCAACCATAATAGAAGAATGGGGAAAAGCGATAATCACCTCAGAAAGAGATGGTTGGAAGCAATTGTATTTATTAGATTTAAAAGACAAATCATTGACTGCACTTACTGCTGGCAATTATTATATCGACCAAATACTTCAGGTAAACAAAGAAAAAAAGTACCTTTTATTCACCGCTTCAGGCAAAGAAACTAACCGAAATCCCTATTACAATCACCTTTATAAACTCAATTTGGCTGATAAAAAAGTAAGTTTATTAACACCAGAAAATCTCAATCACGATATTTCCGTTTCGCCAGATGGTACTTTTTTTACGGATAATATGTCGGCAATGGACCAACCAACCACTACGGTTTTAAAAAATCATTTGGGAAAACCAATCGCCATCACTTTAGGCAAAACTGATATTTCGGGGCTGGATTCAATGAAATATATACATCCAGAATCGTTCACTGCCGTGGCTCGAGACGGAATCACCACCATTTACGGTGCCATTTGGAAGCCAACTCAGTTCGATACCAGTAAAAAATATCCCGTAATTGACCAATCGTACACGGGCCCGCATACGTACATGTACCCACGTAGCTTCGTTTCGGGCATGGCCAGATCCAATCAATCTTTGGCAGAGTTGGGGTTTATTGTGATTACGGTTGATGGAATGGGTACAGCCAATCGCTCCAAGGCTTTTCACAATGTTTCTTACAAAAATATGGGCAAAAACCTTGAGGATCACCGACTTGCAATATTGCAATTGGGCAAAAAATACACTTGGATTGACACCACAAAAGTAGGTATTTTTGGCCATTCAGCGGGAGGTTTCGACGCTGGCCACGCAGTTTTGGAATACCCCGATTTTTACAAAGTGTCCGTTGCCAGCTCTGCGGACCACGATTTCAGAATGGAAAAAGATTGGTGGCCAGAAATGTATATGGGCTGGCCAGTCGACTCCACGTACCAAAAAGTTTCGAATATCACCATGGCCAGCAAGTTAAAAGGTAAGTTACTGATTGCACACGGAGGAATTGACGAAAACGTGAATCCATCTGCCACTTTCAAACTAGCAGAGGCCTTAATTAAAAACAACAAAGAATTTGATATGCTCATTTTACCAAGCCAACAGCATGGTTATCAAGGACTTTACAACAATTATTTTACCAAAAAGAAGTGGAATTACTTTGTAGAACATCTCAGAGGCGTAAAACCAATTTGGGATTTTGAGATAAATTAATTGGAACAAAAAGCTAAAAAATCATAATTGTCCAATAATTTCTCCAACCTTATCCATTTCTGCTAGGGAATTGAAGTAATGCGGTGAAAATCGGATCGCCCAATCGACCTTTTTTTTGGTAAAATCAATATAAGCGAAATTTTTAAAGCTAGCTGAATAATAGATTTTGTTGGCCTTCAAATAGGCTTCCACTTCGGCTAATTCTTTGCCTTTGACCCAAAATGTGATAATATTACACAGATTTGAGCCACGATCAAGCAGTTGAATAGCAGGCAGTTGCGATAAATTTGAGCGCAATCTCTGAGCCAATTTTTTATTCCAACTTTCAATAGCCTCCATCCCAATTTCATTGGCATATCTGAGTGCTTCAGCCAGTCCGATTATTTCCACCCCAACTTCCTTAGGCTCAAATCTAAGTGCTGAATCTATGGGGGTATATTCTTCATCGTCTGTCCAATCTGCTCCTCTCCTATCAATAAAAAGTGGCTCTAGACCCATTTTAAGCACTTT
>JAZKGO010000008.1:38992-41483 GCA_040385875.1 Bacteroidota bacterium | reverse complement strand
GTCAATCTGTTCAATATTCTCAATGATAGAAGTACCTTTTGCGCTCATAGCTGCAATTAAAAGGGAAACACCCGCACGTATATCTGGTGAAGTCATTCTAATTCCTCTGAGTTGTTGCTCTCTATTCAAACCTACGACAGTAGCTCGGTGAGGGTCGCAAAGGATAATTTGAGCGCCCATTTCAATTAATTTGTCCACAAAAAATAGTCGGCTTTCAAACATTTTTTGGTGAATCAATACTGTTCCCTTTGCTTGGATGGCTGTTACTAGTACAATACTCAACAAATCTGGAGTGAAACCGGGCCAAGGATGATCCGAAACGGTAAGCATTGAGCCGTCTATAAAAGTTTCCAATTCATAATGCTCTTGTGAGGGGATAAAAATATCATCGCCCCGAAATTCCATTTTAATGCCTAACTTTTGGAATACCTGAGGAATAATGCCCAGCTCTGGAATTCTACAATTTTTGATGGTAATTTCACTTTGAGTCATGGCGGCCAAACCGATAAATGAGCCGATTTCAATCATATCCGGTAGCATAGTATGTTCCGTTCCATGCAGCTCTTCTACTCCTTCAATAATCAACATATTGGAACCAACGCCTGATATTTTAGCGCCCATTCTGTTCAACATTTTTGATAATTGTTGCAAATATGGCTCGCAAGCCGCATTATAAATAGTTGTAGTCCCTTTGGCCATCACAGCGGCCATCAATATATTGGCAGTACCGGTTACAGAGGCTTCGTCAAGTAACATATAGGCCCCTTCTAATTGAGAAGCATCTACTTCATAAAAACCTCCATTTTCAGCTGAATAGGAGAATTTTGCCCCCAATTTCATAAAACCAAAAAAGTGGGTATCCAATCTACGTCTACCAATTTTATCACCCCCTGGACTGGGTAATTTAGCCCTTTTGAAGCGAGCCAAAGTAGGACCCATCAACATCACAGAACCACGCAAAGCTGCCGCTTTTTTCTTATAATCCTCTGATTCCAAATAATCTAAATTGATTTCAGAGGCATCAAATTTCATCGATGATTCGCTCAGTCGAGTGCACCTTACTCCCATTTCTCCCAATAGCTGGATGAGCTGGTTTACATCTCTAATATTGGGAATATTATGAATAGTCACTGGCTCAGCGGTAAGCACTACTGCGCAAAGAATTTGCAATGCTTCGTTTTTTGCACCCTGAGGCACTATTTCTCCTTTTAACTGTCTACCACCTGTTACTTTGAATGATGCCATTTTACTATTATAGTGTTTATGATTTTAATAAATTTGGAGATTAAATTTTAATTTTTAGGTTTAAAATTCCGTCCTGAATTATTATTTCTATCTCTCATACCAGTATTTAACCTACCTCTGTTATTTTGAGAATTAGTATTTGTATTATTATTTCTTGAAAAATTATTTCTTGTATTGCTATTTTGAGCTCTATTGAATCTCGGCGAACTCTCTAAAATTCCTTCATTTTTAACCACCTCAATTGCTTTTTGCAATTTACCTTTAGATAAATCATCCAGCTGGTTATAAATCACCGCTTCTTCCACAATTTCCTTATTCCAAGAAGTATAAAAGGCTTTCATTAGCCTAAGTAAATAAGCCACTGTAATAATTTGCTCCTCCTCATTTGGCTCGTTTATTGCCTTTTCAACCAATAATTCAATGTTTCTTCCATAATGCTTATATTTTAGATTATGCATATTGTAGGGTATAAACTTGGGTCTTTTACCCACTGCATCGATTGGGGGTGGAGCAAAAGGGCTATCTACCTCTAATTTGAAGCCTGATAATATATACAAATCGTCCCAAAGCTTGTTGGTATAGTCTTGAGCGTCACGCATATTGGGATGTACTTGACGCATCAGTTCGGTTAATAAATAGGCATACTTAGTTCGCTTTTCACGATCCTCAATTGTAAGTATATAATCCACTAATTTTTGAACGTTGGTGCCGTATTCTTTCATATTGTATGTTGTTTATAAGCTACAGGAGTTGACTATTTGGTATTTTATTTCCAATAAAGGCATGTTTTCCTGTTTATTCCATATTTAAGGCTATTGGATAAAATCGAAATGGTTCGACTTTTTAAATAAATAGGTAATAGTTAAACGGAAAAGGTAAAAATTTCGTCTTAAATATATATTTTCAATCGCTATCATCAGTTATATAGGCGATTGAATTTGCAACAAAAATAGGAAATTTTATTTAAATTTACCCTTTATCATGGATATTGAATTCACAAAACCCAGTAAAAACAAATGAAAAAGATTTTATTTTTCTTTTTTTTACAAATGATTGCAAAAACTACTCTTTTTGGTCAACTGGCAGAAGATGTAGAATATTGCGTGCAAGGTAAAACCAATGCTTATCATAAACTTAATTTAGATAAACTAGCAAATTTACGCTACCCAGGCGATGCCAATTTTGACGTAAAATATTATAAGTTAAATTTAGAATTGACTTATTCGCCTAATTATCTAAAAGGGAT
>JAZKGO010000008.1:0-38892 GCA_040385875.1 Bacteroidota bacterium | reverse complement strand
ACCCATCAATGGTTTGGTGACAAAATTACTTGCCAGGATTGGTCAAACATTTGGCTAAACGAGGGTTTTGCGACTTTCGGTGCACTTATTTACTGGGAAGCCAAAAACGGCAAAGCCGAATATAAAACAAGAATTCTCTCAACAATGAATGCAGCAAAAACTGCTGTGGGTTCGGTATGGGTGCAAAATCCAGTTTCTGTTTCGGAAATTTTTAATAGCGCAAGATCTTATAGTAAAGGGAGCATTATCCTCCATATGTTAAGAAATATAATAGGCGACGCTAAATTCTTTGACATTCTTAAAGCTTATACTGCCTCAATTCATGCTTATGGTAATGCTACCACAGAAGGATTTCAAGCCATTGTCGAAAATATTATGGGCGAAGATTTTAACTATTTTTTCAGTGAATGGGTATATGGGCAAAAATACCCAAAATATGAGTTCAGTTGGGGAGTATTTCAATCCCCAAATGGAAGGCAAGGTGGAACTTTAGCTAACTATAATCTAAAATTTAGAATTTCTCAACTAATCAACTTACCCCTACCAGCTTATTTTACGATGCCCATAGACTTAAAAGTTACTTTTTCGGATAACAGCAGTCAAATTGTGAGAGTTTTCAATGATTCTCAAGATCAGTTCGTTGAATTTAACTTTGATAAAAATGTGGTAGACGTCACTTTTGATCCAGAAAACGGCATTCTCAAAGACCTTTCAATTATACCGTTTAATTCACCTCTATCTCTAGAGGAAGAGGTAATTAAAGTACCTTTGAGCAATGAAAAATTAGCTAAAAAAATTGATTTTCAATTATCTCCTAATCCTTCTAATGATAATCTCAAAATAAGTTTTAAGCTAAAATTACCTTTACATTCAATCGTTACCATTGTTGGACAATCCGGAAATATTATTTTTACAAAACAATTTGAATATAAATCTGAGAATGAAGGATTCAACATCAATACAAGTCAAATACCAAATGGATACTATTTTGTAAAACTTCACTTAGGAAATGAGATTATTGCCCGAAAAATATTGATATTGCATTAGAAAAGTGATTTTTAATTTCATAACCCACTCAAAGACTCCATTTTGCATTTGTATCTCAATAAAATAATTACCGAAAGCAAAGTATTGTATGTAATGGCCGTTCCAATTATCATTGGTCAGCTTGGCATTATGTTAATGGGTGTAGCTGATACCATACAGGTCGGCCATATTGATACAATGGCAAAAGAGTCAATTGGAGCAGCCGGCATCGCTAATAGCATATTTATTACGATTGCTATAATAGGAATTATCGCCCTTCAGATTGCAGCTCCAATGATTGCCAATGCCGAAAGTATTAAGAATATTGGTCTCATCAAAACCCTATTTAGTTCAAGTCTGAAAGTTGCTTTAATATTAAGTCTCATTTGCTTTATTCTAATTGAGATCATAGCCTCCAACATAAATATTTTAGGCCAAGAACCTATCATTGAAGAGCTCGCTCTACCCTACCTTCATGTCATTGGGTTTTCTGTTTTACCGATGCTTATTTTTACAGCTTTAAAGCAATTAAGTGACGGGCTAGGCAAAACCAAAATTGCCATGAACATCACACTTATTGGCCTGCTAGTCAACATATTGTTTAACTATTTACTGATTTACGGTATTGGTTTTTTCCCAAAACTAGGGCTTTTAGGAGCGGGGATTTCAACCCTAATCTCTCGAATATTTATGGCTTTAGGACTGTATCTTTATTTGCATAATCATCAGTTTTTTAAACCGATTATTAATCATTCAATTATTAAATCAGCCGAGAATAAGCATATCAAAAATATTTTAAAACTAGGTATACCTAGTGGCCTTCAAGGATTTTTTGAAATTGCTGTTTTTTCTGCAGCGGCAGTATTAATCGGTCGGTTGGGTACTGTACAACTGGCTGCCCACGAGGTAGCCATAAACCCTGCCTCCATTACTTATATGATGGTAACAGGGGTAGCGGCCTCTGGTGGAATTAGAGTAGGCGCTAACCTCGGCAATATTAAAGCGATGAGGCTTTCTGGATCCGTTGCATTAATGATGGGTTTTATTTTTATGGCATTTTGTTGTGCTATAATGCTCATTTTCAATGCAAGTCTTGCCAAGCTTTATATAATTGACCCGCAGGTATTACCATTAGCTGCAACATTGATATTTATTGCGGGCTTTTTCCAGCTTTCTGATGGAATTCAAGCAGTGGCACTTGGTATTCTCAGGGGTATGGCCGATGTGAATATTCCAACAATAATCACATTAATTGCTTATTGGGTTATCGGATTACCAGTCGGTTATTTTCTTTCATTTAATCAAAATATGGGTGCAATTGGTATATGGATTGGCCTTTCGGTTGGTCTTTCAGCCTCAGCTATTTTATTGAGTTGGCGTTTTTTTCATAATTTAAAAATTAAGAAAACACATAAGGTATTAGAATCAGATATTGTTTAAATAAAAAAATCTATCCTAATTGTATAGAATAGATTTCCTTAAAATTCTATATACTATATCTTATTTCATTACTAGACCTTTTTCTTTAGCCACTTTTTTACCAGGAAAATTTACAATATAGTCTGACAAAATTCTTTCCGATTCTTTCAGATAGATATCTGCCTCTTTTCCGTCTTTAGAAGTCGTTTTTGAGGCTTTCTTTTTATTCTCATAATCATCACGCTCCTTTTTTCTGATATCTTCTTTCAATGAGATGAGTGTTTTCTCTTTGAGCTTTTTAAACTCATTTAACTCGCTTTCAAGTTTTTTAAGCTCAGAATCGGTTTTCAATCTTTCTGAGTAATTACCTTTTAAAGCAGCAAGTAATTTATCTGTTACATCTGGATAATTACTGAATTTAGTTCCGTTAATTTGATCCCATGGAAGGGCAGTTGGCATAGCACTCTCCCCATATTCCTTTGCAGAAAAACCCGATGGAAATTCAATATCTGGGGTCACTCCTTTGTGCTGTGTACTGCTCCCGGTAATTCGATAAAACTTGGCCATAGTTAATTTCAGCTGACCCAACTGCTCATTTTCTTTTGGTAAAAACTGATTCAAATCGATTAAACTCTGAACAGTTCCTTTTCCAAAGGTCTGCTCGCCCAGCACTAAACCTCTTTTGTAATCCTGAATAGCACCTGCAAATATTTCTGAAGCTGAGGCACTAAATCGATTCACCAAAACGGCCAAAGGACCATTATAATTTTGATTGGGGTCAAGGTCTTCATGTACTTGAATCTCACCTGTAGCTTCACGCTGCTGCACCACTGGTCCTTTTGAAATAAATAAACCAGATAAGTTTATAGCCTCCGTCAATGATCCGCCTCCATTATTTCTTAAGTCAATAATTACGCCATCCACCTTTTGAGCTTCAAACTTGGTTAAAAAGTTACTAACGTCACGAGTGGTGCTTTTAAAATCCATTTCTCTCTTTTGTGCCCCCTCAAAATCTCGATAAAAAAGAGGAATTGTAATCACTCCTATGTTATATTCTTTTCCATTCTGTTTGAAAGGTACCACTTCACTTTTAGCTACTTGATCTTCCAATTTAACCTTTTCCCTTACCAGTCTGTATTCTTTTGCAGCGGCACTTGCTGGGGCATCTGCAGCCAAAACCTGAAGCCTTACCACTGAACCTTTTGGGCCACGAATAAGCTTTACAGCTTCCTCAGTCGTCCATCCAATTATATCAGTAAATGCAGTATTATCACCTTGCGCTACCCCAACAATTCTATCATCTTTTGCCAGTTGTTTACCTTTGAAGGCTGGCCCTCCTGGTATTACCTCAGCAATTTTCACATAATCATTTTCAAAAGTAAGCAATGCACCAATCCCCTCTAAAGACTGTGCCATATCTATCTTGAAGTTTTCGGCACTAGCGGGTGAAAAATAATTAGTGTGTGGGTCAACAGACTCCGCAAAAGCATTCATATATATCTGAAATACCTGTTCGCTCTTAAGTTTTGAAAAATACTTATCTATATTTTTATATCTATTTTTCAAAGTTTTAGAAATTGTTGAATCGGCCTTTCCAGATAATTTAAGATCCAGAGCCTGACTTTTTACCAACTTCCGCCAATTTTCATCTAATTCAGCATCTGATTTGGCCCAAGTTAGTTTATCAGAATCTGACTCATAATATTCATCCTTATTGAAATCAAATGATTGATCGAGAACTGAATTGATAAACAGGCTTCTTTCTTTATATTTTTTCAAAAACAAATTGAAAACTTCATATGGTGCTTTCAGATCACCATTCATTAAGCTATTATCAACTTGATAGCGGTATTTTTCAAATGATTTTATTTCATTTTCTGTAAAATACAAATGACCATAATCCACATCTTTGAGAAAACTATCCCAAATTTTTGAAGATAACTCATCATCTAATTCAATTTTTTTATAGGCATAATTAGTCAAAATTCTTGTGACAGCCTCTTCCACCTTTTTATGAGTGGCAGTGGGCTGCAGGCCATCCGATGGCTGCTTTGAATTGAATAAATTGCTACTTTCAATATTAGACCGTAACAAATACAATGGCAAAACTGCCAAGAGAAGAATTTTCATTATATGTTTTTTAATAAAATCCATTAATTCATTTTAAAAACCAAGCTTTTAAAATCAAATATTGAAGTATTTGATTTATTTATTTTCAGGAGCAGCTTCTTTTTCTATTGAAAGTAATTCCACCTCAAACACCAACGTTGAAAAGGGAGGAATATTTTCGCCCGCTCCACGTTCGCCATAGGCTAATTCTGATGGAATAAATAATTTCCATTTTGAACCAACTGGCATTAGTTGCAAAGCTTCCACCCAACCAGAGATTACTTGAGTCACTCCAAAAGTAGCAGGTGAGCCTCTGTCAACCGAACTATCAAAAACTTGGCCATTAATCAAAGTACCATGATAATGTACGTTCACCTTATCAGACGCTTTCGGGATTTCGCCATTTCCTTTTTTCAAAATCTTATATTGAAGGCCTGATGGCAAAACAACAACACTGTCTTTTTTGCTGTTGGTAGCTAAAAACTTCACACCTTCTGCTTTTATTGGTGCAAATTTCTTCTCCTGAATTTTTTTCATACTTGCCATTATTATTGGCATGCATTGCTCAGCAGAAATTGCCATTGGGTTACCCTTCATTACATCGTTCATGGCAGTTTTTAACAAATTAAGGTCTATCGCCTCAAGCCCTTGCTGCTTCAAACTTTGGCCGATATTTACTCCAATACTATAGCTTAACGAGTCATTATCGGTTAATAAAACTACCTTTCCTACTTGGGCTGGAGCTTTCGCTTTTGTTGCGTTGGCTAAAGGCTTTTTGGGTACAGCTTTTTTGGTCTGCGCTAAAATATTCAGACTTATAATGGTAAAAAATACTAGTGAGAGTGTTGACTTTAAGTTCATTAAAATAAAATTATTTTTGAAAAATATATTGAAAAATTAAGTAAAATTGTTAAAAATTGATTGATTAAGCAAATCTAAATGATTCAGAAATCTTTTTTAATTTGATTTTAATACGGTTGGATTGTGGTTTAACCAAATTATTAATCAAAAAGAGGCCAAAATACGCCGAAGCTTACCCCTCCTCTGAGTCCTTTAAAATTGGGCCCCACAAAATAATCACCCAAAATCAAATTATTCAATTGCGCATATTTGACCATCAGTCTTACTCGGTTGAGTTTCATATTCAGAAATACATCCGCTAAAAGGCCTGGCTTAACTTTTAATCGATCTTGTAAATAAAACTGTTGAGTCACAGGCATATAGGCATCCGCATAATAGGCTGATTTATAGTGCATTTCAAAACCAAACTTAAGGTCTAATTTTTTGGCATATTTAAAATCATAGGTCCATCTGCTGTTTATAAATATTGTCGGCATCCTTATTAAATTGGGACCAGTCTTCGCATTAAAATAGAGCTCATTAATGATTGTCAATTTCTTTTTTGCAAAAGCAATACCGCCACCCGCCTGCAATATTGTAATTAAGCCATTTGACTGACTCGGATTGGCTAAAGTATCGAAATAGATGAGGTTCTTGATTAATGAATAATTTAGACTAGGGCTCAAAGTGAAATTATCTATTTTATAATTCAAATTTCCATAGAATGTATTGGAAAAGGTATTTTCAAATTGA
This sequence comes from Bacteroidota bacterium, assembly GCA_040385875.1. Lineage (GTDB taxonomy): Bacteria > Bacteroidota > Bacteroidia > Cytophagales > Spirosomataceae > JANMZR01. The sequence continues at coordinate 32,745 of JAZKGO010000008.1, read as the reverse complement.
TTATCCCAAGCCCCAAGATTACTATAAAATCTTTCTTGCATAAGATTAGGAGAAGAAAGCACATTGTAATAGCCCAGTTTTAAATGCTTTCTTAGATATTCAACTTTAAAATTTATGTCTTTTCCAATCAAATATTCTGCCTCGGCAAATGCTTTGGTGCTGTCTTTAAAATAATAATTGAGCCAGCCCCCCACAAAGTTTTCATTCTTTTTCATCAGGCTTGAAGGTACATATTTCCCATCTAAAGAATCTGTCAGTTTATAATCACGTCTTCTAAAATGAACCCGATAGTTAAAGCCCTTTACAAATCCTTTTATGCCTACTTTGTTCTCAATTAACCGATATTTTCTAAAAAGTGAGTCAACTCCCGATGAATCAATTACCCCTAATGCAGTTATGGTTTTATAAATGCCAGCCAAATAACCTGTCGCATAATTATTATCGATAAATGAATTATTCTGTCGGACAACATCCAAAATATGATACAATTGAAAGCCATTAGCCAAAGCATATTGCTGATAAATATGTACTTGTTTTTTCTTTTGCAAAGTATTCGCCGTTGTTAAAAACGGATCCTCGCTGGCAATGCCCCCTCCACCATTGTCGGTAATACTAACGCCGCCATCATCAACACTACTATGAGACAAATAATTAAAGTTGGCCAAAATTGTATAATTACTATCTTTTGAAAAATAGCTATTATGGAGTACAACATTCCAATTTTTAATCGAATTTTGACCTCTGCCACCCACACTCCCATATTGCTTGCTTGCTACAAAGGTTTGCAATTGAATTCCCGCATTCCACCGTGAATTTATATTTCTGCTAAAATCAAACTTCAGCATCTGATCACCATTGCCGCCTGTAGTATATTGCATATCAGTATAGGGCGATTTGGTATCATAATATTTTATTTGATTACTCAACTTCCCATAAATATCAAAAGCATTATAGCCCAATTGAGCCCCAATTTGAGGAGCAGGTCTAAAAAAAACTGACCTTGCAGCGGTACCCATATTACCTAGATCTTGATATTGGTTTTGGTTGGTTTGTAAAAAATTGAAAATATGCACTTTGGTAATCAGCGTATCAATATCATAGTATACCTTACGATTATTGAAAATATCTTCTTCTAGAAAATATTTTAAAGTTTTGGGGCCATAAATCAGTTTGGTGGAATCATTTAAAAGCTTGCCCTTTTTCTGTGCATCCGTTGTGGAATTAGGATCCGTTTGTTGGTTTCCGGACTGATTTTGAGAAGTATTGGTGCTACTGCCTGGTCTGGTTCCTGTGCCAGTTGGAAACCTGCCCGGCCTTCCAGGTATTTGGCCAAAAACCATTAATGGAAAACAAAATGCCAGTAAGAAAAATTTGATTTTTAATAATTTCACACTCAAAATTACGAAAGTTTGATTAATTATGATTCATAGTAGGCTTTTACAGCTCCTTTGATTTGTTTAATAAACTGCTCATTTTCACCAAAAAGAAAATCAACTTTGATGGGTAAGTAAAAGGCTGCAACTTCTTTTGGTAACTTATCTTTCAATTTTACAAAATCCTTTTCAGTGACTAATATCGAAACATTTTGAGATAATCCCTTGGAAATTTTTGAAATATCATCTTCTTGATAACAATAATGATCGGGATAATCGAAATGCTGAAGAACGGTCCAGTGTTCATTGCAATAATTAACAAAAGGCTTTGAGTTGGCTAAACCAGATATTATTTGAATTTGATTACTCATTTCAATTGCGTTCCCATTAAATTGAATGGGTTTTTCATAACAAATTTTTGTAAAAAAAATCTTGGTTTCCTCACGACAAAAGGGCTCTAGTTTTCGCTTTATTAAACCTGATTCTTCAATTGATAAATCCTCCAAACATTTGGTAATGATTATTGTATCGGCCCGCTTCAAGCTTGTGATTGGTTCTCTCAATTTACCTATTGGCAACATTAAATCATTGTAAATCAAATTGTTATAATCTGAAAGAATAATACTGTGATGAGCTATAATTTGTCGGTGCTGAAAGGCATCGTCTAATAATAATAGATTAATATTTGGCTCTAATTCTATTATTTTATTCACAGCTTTCACTCTATTTTCGCCCACAAACACTTTCACTAGATCGCCAAATTTTAAGAAATATTGGAAAGGTTCATCCCCTACTATTGAAGCATCGGAATTTTCATCAGCCCTAATAAATCCCTTGGTTTTTCTTCCATAACCTCTACTTAATATGGCCGTTGGCCAAGCCTCTCCAAAAATATTTACCAAATATTCTACAAATGGAGTTTTGCCTGTACCACCTACTGCCAAATTTCCTACTGAAATAGTATAAATATCAGGCAATTGTGAACTAAGTAATTGATAATCATACAGTTTGTTTTTGACCCAAACAATCATTGCAAATAAAACATAAATAGGCAATAATAATATTTTAATTAAAAAATTATTGGTCATCTCAATTTCTAACAGAATTTAAGGTCAAATATGCTAATTTGCCGAATAAAATTACCTCATTTTAACATCTTTTAAATTATTTGGTTCAATAAATAAGTGACGAAAATGAATAAAGCCTATTAAGTAAAAATAAAAGCAGAGTGAAAATTTCCTATAAAAAACATGTTTTAGAATTTAATTTCCCAGCTGGCACTTCACGAGGTGTGATGGAATCGCATACAGTTTATTATGTAAAAATCGAAGATTCGACTGATTCAAAACATTTTGGATTGGGAGAATGCGCTCCTTTACAAGGGCTTTCAATTGACTTTTTACCCAACTTTGAAGATATTTTAGCAAAAATTTGCCAACAATTATCAGCCATAACAAATCTTGATTTTTCAACCCTTTATGAGTTGATACCTGAATCATTGCCGAGCATTAGGTTTGGACTTGAAACCGCTTTATTGGATTATAAAAATGGTGGAAATAGGATTCTATTTTCAAATGATTTTTCAACAAAAAACCAACCTATTGAAATAAATGGGCTGATTTGGATGGGAGATAAAGGCAAGATGCTTCAAAGAATTGAAGAAAAAATAAACCAAGGTTATAAAACTTTAAAACTAAAAGTAGGGGCGATTGATTTTCAAGAGGAATGCTTTTTATTGGAAAGGATTAGGAATTCATTTTCAGAAGCTGATTTATGTATCCGATTAGATGCCAACGGGGCTTTTCCGCCAAGTGAAGCGCTGAAAAAAATTGAAATATTATCCAAATTTGGTATTCACTCGATTGAGCAACCTATAGCCGCTCATCAAAAATTAGTGATGAGAGATTTAATTCAGAAAACGAGCATCCCAATTGCTCTAGATGAAGAATTGATTGGCATTTTTGGGAATGATAGGCAAGAATTATTAGAATTTTTGCAACCACCATTTATCATATTAAAACCAACACTTTTGGGAGGTTTTGAATCTACTAAAAAATGGATTCATCTAGCTGAAAATCATGAAATTGAATGGTGGATTACCTCCGCTTTAGAATCCAATATTGGCCTCAACGCCATTGCTCAATTTGCGGGAGACTATATGATTAACTTGCCACAAGGATTGGGTACAGGCCAATTGTATTCTAACAACGTAGGGAGTCCATTAAAAATCGAAAATGGAAAACTATATTATGACCAAAATTCGAATTGGGATTTGGCTTTCACGAGCTGATTTTGTTAATTTGCAATTCGAAAAACTGTTTTCAACAGAAATAGATTTACCTTCAATAGAAAATAAATTACAAATAGAATGGATAGTAAAGAATTAAATAATGCGCTTGTTGAACTTTTGGACAAAAGAAATCAATTGAGCAAACTGCAATACAGTGACGAAACTTATGATGTAGTGGAAGAAGAATTGCATGATATGGAAGACGACTTTACTGACAAGTTTGGCGATTATTTGGAAAAAGCCATCACCAAAGTTCATCGTGAGTTTTGCTCTGAAACAGACGTACTATTGGCTACTTCCTATTTACCAAAAGTGGTAAAAAAAGTGGGTGATGAGTACGAATTTACTGCTAATGAAGGTGTTTTAGTGGAAATGGACGACCTTCCAGCTTTAGAGGCTCGCTTACTTTTACTTCCAAGCCCTCCCAGAATGTTGCTACTCACCCCAGGTGAAACAATGGAAGTTTGGAAAATGGACGTATAATATTCAATTTTGACATCGATATAAAAAAGGCTGAAAATTAATTAATTTTCAGCCTTTTTTATATTTCCCTAAACCCAGTTGATGCCCTTCACTAAAAGCTTTTGGGTTTTTCCTTCCTCTGAATTTGGATCCGGATTGTAATTATATTTCCAGTTGGCGATAGGTGGCATGCTCATCAAAATAGATTCTACTCGTCCGTTTGTCTCAAGTCCAAACTTTGTGCCTCTATCATGCACCAAATTGAACTCAACATAGCGCCCCCTTCGAATATTTTGCCAATCCTTGTGGGTTTGCTCAAATGGTATATGGGTATTTTTGAGCATTAATTTGGTATAAATCGGAGCAAAGCTTCTTCCTATTGCTTTTACAAATTGAAAAATCTCTTCCTTGCTTTGTGTTTTATTAGGTTTCAAATAATCAAAAAAGATTCCTCCTATTCCACGAGTTTCGTTGCGATGAGTGTTGAAAAAGTAATCATCAGCCCAAGTTTTGAACTTTGGATAATAATCAGCGAAATGCTGATCGCAAGCTTCTTTCAATTGAGCATGAAACCATGCAGCATCTTGATTATCAACATAATGTGGGGTCAAATCAATTCCGCCTCCAAACCAAAAATCGCCATTTCCCATTTCAAAATACCGTACATTCATATGGATGATGGGCACAAAAGGATTGTGAGGGTGAATTACAATTGAAACACCCGTTGCATAAAAATCAACCTCTTCACTAATGCCCATTGAAAGTAACATTTTTTCATGCAATGGCCCATGCACTGCCGAAAATGCCACCCCACCTTTTTCTAGAATATGGCCATTTTCAATCACTCTCGTTCGTCCTCCACCACCTTCTGGTCTTTGCCAAATATCTTCTTTAAAAGTTGCCAAACCATCGGCATTTTCCAAATCATAACAAATAGAATCTTGAAGTTCTTTGAAAAATTGGGTAATTTCAGGCTTTTGGGGCATATTTACTTCTACATTATACATTCGAAATTTACATTTTACATTAAGATCTATTTTTATGTAAAGCGGTACTCCGCCCGATGTAAAACAGATTAATGCAAAATGTAAAAGTTTTAAAGTGGAGATGGTGGGAGTCGAACCCACGTCCAGGCAAGGGAACCTAAAGCTTTCTACATGTTTATCTGCTATTAATTTTCGGGAATAAGAAAGCTCAGCAGAAGACCCAACTTAAACCTTACACTCTATATACTAGATTTTGCTTAAAGTGATCGCAAAAGCCGACTCTGCATGTCGACGCTCCGAAGCCCCCATCGGCAGAGTTTGGACGGGGCGGAACGATGGCAATTGTTTAATCCTCTGGATTAAGCAGCCATAGCAAAACGAGTTTCGCCACTTATTGTTTTGAATGTTTTATTTAAGGGAAATACAAACAACTCCCTACATGCTTACCATAAACCCACACAGGCTGTCAAAACCGGTCATCCCCGTGATTGTGGAAATTGTAAATAATTACCATCAATTGAATTACAAAGATAAATCTATTTTGCGACAACTCTTCCATTTTAATTATGCATCATTTCATGTGAATTTGCAATGTATTAGTTATCAATACATTATACATAAATTTCGAATATAAATTGTCCCGTAGATTTGTTCATTAGATTTAATTAGAAGAGAATAGGCATCAGCCTATATTATTTCAAAGATACTTTAATGGTCATTTTCAAACCATAAAAATTTCGATAAAAATCATTTCAGAAAAACCATTTAAATGTGTGAAAGATGTAAATAATAAATGAAATTTTGTAACAATATTCAATTCAAAAAGGCTCAAATTTGTTTAAATAAAAGAAGGGAAAATTCATTTAATAATGCTATTTAATTAAATAAAACCCCGATTTAGTGGCCTATAAGTTTTTTTTTATTGCGTTTATTACAAAATGCAAAACCGAGGTTAAAATAAACTGAAATTTACCCAAGCGAAATGAGTAAACGGTTAAATTTTTATAAGAAAATCGAAAAATAATAGCTAATTTTGCCCTGTTCGAACAAATAAAAGTTTAATGTCGTTTAATAAAATCCGATTAAAGGGTAAGAATTATTAGTTAATTTTTAAATTTAATTTGGTATTATTCATTTGAATTTGTTAAATTCGGGTAAAATTACATTTGTAAATACGTCGTTTATATTAAAAGCTAATTCAAAGCCACATCAGAGGATCAATTAGTATTCATTAAAATCTATTCAAACATGAATTTGAAAAAAATTACTTCAAAAGTTTTTCTTGCATTATTTATAACCGCCTTAGGGTTTAAATCAATTGCACAGCAACCAGGCAGCTTTATGATCCCAGATCTTGATGGCTATAAAAGAGCCTACAAAATGAACTATGGTGGCGCCCAGGGTTATAAAGAATTCTTCAAAACTTATAAGGATTCTTATCTCGACACCGTTTATTACGTCGCCAATTCTATCAAAACCTTAGATAATACTAGGAGTGGATGGAGGCTAACCGATGCAGTAGGAATTGCTTTTCCTTATTGCGGAAAATTATCGGCCAGTGGTGGTGGCAACGCCAACCCTGATGAAAATATGTTTTTAAAAGCGGGTGGCTATAACAACTTAGAATTAGATAGACTTTTTGGAAAAAAAGGGAATTTTGGACTAGGTTTATTGGGGGGATATGCCTTTTATGGTGTGGATCAAACTGCTTACAAAGCAAAATATAATAGTTATTGGTATCCTGCTACTAACACATCTGCTAGTTCGGCAACTTTACTCAAATCAAAGCCTTACGAAGTATTCTATTTGTTAGCTGGTCCCGTAGCCACTTTTGGTTTAGGCAAAAAATTAACTTTGGATTTAACAGCTAAAGTTGGCGCTGCTAACAATGATGTAGCTTATGTTGGTGCTAATAATAGTATAACTGGAGAGATTTTACATCGTACCCAGCCCAACCATAAAAGATGGGCGATTGGAGGCAATGCAGGCCTTAGATTGATGTACAAAATAGCTGAAAACTGGGGTCTTGGATTAAATGTGAATGCCTTTAATTCAAATACAGAGTATGAAGTACTAGATCAGGCGAGAAATAACAGTGGTGAAATTTTTGAAACTTTTGAAAGAAGACAAAGTAATTTCAACTTTGGTGTTGCTATTCAGAGAATGTGGCCTACTGATAAAAAGCCAGTTTATGTGCCGCTTAACAAATTGGATCCTCCAATTCCTGCACTAGTTGCCTTTACTCCCTCTATTTCTAGTCCTTCTGACCAAACATTTGCGAGTTCAGCATTCTCAAATGAATTCTCTTGGATTAGTAATGACAATTCTGCTGATAAAGCAAACGAGATGTTTACTTTTAAACTTTACAGGGTTTCTGGTAAAGAACCTATATTAGTAAAAACTCAAAAAGAAAATTCACTTAAGTTAGACTCTCCACTTCCAGTACCTGCTGATGTATGTACAACTGATGATTACTATTATACAGTTCATTCAACTAAAGGTACTTCATTCAGTGAAATAGCAACCGCTAGCTTTAAAATTAAAAGTGATGCCGCAGCTAAATGTGGGGATACTACTAATATGATTAACAAAGATGAGGCAGGAGCTAAAGCTGTTTACTTAACGAGAATATTAGGTAATGAAAGCTATACTCGTCAAATTGTTAAATACGACGAAGGTAAAGGTTGTAAATGTCCAATTGATACGCTTACTAAATCGGGTAGCCGTCTAGTAGAATACTTCAAACAGTATAGCGCAAATCGTGAATTATCTGCTTGGCCAGACGGTTTACCAATACCACGTAAGGCATCAGGCTTTATTTATGAAGTTCGTCAAATATTTGACGGTGAGAATGGTGAACAAAAACCAGGCCCAGCTGAGAGATACAAATTGGAAGTTGATAGAAAAACAAGAGCAGTAACTATCGTTCCAATTACAGCCAAAAAAAGAAGATAAGTTATCAATAAATAATTTTTGAAAAAGGGGACCATAAAAAGGTCTCCTTTTTTTATACGGTAATCGCTCGGTTTACCATTTAGTTAAAAAAAAATGAATGAGATTCAATTCTTTAGCCCAAATTCAGTTCATGATTATGAAGAGACGGCTCAAATATTTAGAGAATATGAGACCTATTTAGGAGTGGACTTATGCTTTCAGAGTTTTGAGGAAGAGCTGAAAAATCTCTCCAAAGTTTATGAAAAGCCTAAAGGAACCATCATACTTGCAAAAGTTGGAGCAGAAATAGCAGGCTGCATTGCTCTGAAACCAATAGAATTGGTAAACTGTGAAATGAAAAGACTTTATGTAAAACCCAAATTTAGAGGTTTAAGAATAGGCAGAAAATTGGTAGAAATGGTGATTGATTTTGCCAAAACAAAACAATACCATAAAATGAAATTAGATACTTTGGTTCAACTCAAAGAAGCAATCCATCTCTATCAATCATTCGGCTTTAAAACGACCGAGGCTTATGTTTACAACCCATTAAGTGAAGTATTGTATTTTGAAAAAGACCTAACAAATGCATAGAAATAGTTTAAAAATAGTTGCCATTTTTCTTCTAGTCATACTATCATCTTGGGGCTTTTTGGTTCATCGCACTATTACTCAAACCGCTATTTATAGTTTGCCTGATAGTATGCAAGTATTCTATTATAAAAATAGCAAAGAATTAGTTAAAGCTTCTGTAGAACCAGACGTAAGACAAAGAACCGATTCTACTGAAAAAACCAAACATTTCATTGATTTAGATAGCCCTCTCTTTAAAGGAAAACCCATTCCTGATAAATGGGAAATGGCTGTAAAGAAATATGGAGAAAAAAAACTACGAATAGAAGGCACATTGCCGTGGGAAATCATCAAAACTAAAAAGAAACTAAGTCAAGCTTTTATAAGCAAAGACAAAACTTTGATAGTGCTATATTCGGCAGATTTGGCTCATTACGTGGCGGATGCATTTGTACCACTCCATACCACTATGAATTATGATGGGCAACTGACCAATCAAGTTGGATTACATAGTCTATGGGAAACTGAATGCCCTCAATTTTTTTTGGAAAATTACAATTTGAATCAAAATACTCAATTGAGGTATCTCAAAAATATGGACAAAGAAATTTGGCAAATATTGAGAGAATCTGAAAAATTAGTAAAAACCGTAATTGAAGTGGAGAAAAGCTGTAGTAATGATTTCGACCCTAATCTAAAATATCGGTTTCAAACCCGAAACGGCATCGAAGAACGTAAATACAGTGCGCAATTTATAAAAGCATACAATGAGAAAATGGCTTCGCAAATTAACACTCGGCTCTTAAAATCATCGGAAATGATTGCGAACTTTTGGTATACTGCATGGGTTGATGCCAAAAAACCCAATTTAAACGGTTTAGTTGACTTTTCGGATGAGGATCTCAATAATCTTAAGGAAGAAAAGGAAGCTTGGAAAGCCAATTTGCTCATAGAAAAAAAGCTATTAAGAGCTAAAAACGGTAACAATTAAAATCCACACACAATTTATGCTTTAGATAGCGAAAAACACTTAATTTCTTGTAAATTTTATCGCACTTCTTTGAATGGTTAAATCCCATTATTTCATTTAAAAAAGTTTAATTAGCATTAATTTTATTTAATATTGGAAATAATATAATTGGTTTTTATATTGCTTTAGAAATATAATTCTTCAAATTCTATAAACAATTACAGGTATGGACTTCAGTTTTGACAAATATCAAATGGAAAATTTTTGTGACGAAATGTTTGACAAAAATGGAAAAACAAGAGAGAGCTATCAAATATTCCAAGAAGAAACCGAAAAATTGACTTATGAAGACATGCTTAGCAGACAGTTTGCGGCAGAAAGATCACTAATGTCGATGGGAATTACTTTTAATGTTTATACGGAAGACCAAGGCACTGAGCGCATAATGCCAGTAGATATTATTCCTAGAATTGTAGAAAAAAAAGAGTGGGCAAACCTTGAGAAAGGACTATCACAACGGATTTTGGCATTAAATATGTTTTTAGATGATATTTATAATGACCAAAATATATTGAAAGATGGGATTGTTCCACGAGAACTGGTTGAGTCGTCAAAATGCTATTTAGATCCTTGCAAAGGTCTAAAACCGCCCAAAGGAATCTGGATTCATATCACCGGCACGGATCTTATTAAAGGAGATGATGGCAATTTTATGGTATTGGAAGATAACCTCCGTTGCCCATCAGGGGTGTCGTATATGCTTGAGAATAGGGAACTTATCAAAAGGACTTTCCCTGAAATAATCAATAAAAACAATGTAAGACCCATTTCTGATTATCCCAATAAGCTATTGGAAATGTTGCATTTCATTTCCAAAAGAGAAAACCCAACCATTGTAGTGCTTTCTCCTGGTATATATAATTCAGCTTATTTTGAGCACTCTTACTTGGCGCAGCAAATGGGTGTCGAATTGGTTGATTCACGTGACCTTATTGTAGATGATGGCTTTGTAAAACTACGTACTACCAAAGGCTTTCAAATAGTGGATGTAATCTACAGAAGAATTGACGACACTTTTTTGGATCCTTATGCATTTAATCCGCATTCATTAATTGGTATTCCTGGAATTTTTGAGGTTTACAAAAAAGGAAATGTTGCCCTTGCCAATGCACCAGGTACAGGAATTGCCGACGATAAAGTAATTTATGCTTATGTACCAAGGATCATAAAATACTATTTGGGTCAGGACCCAATATTGCCAAATGTACCAACTTATATCTGTGGCGAAGAGGACGACCGAAAATATGTTTTGGAAAATATTGAGAAGCTAGTAGTAAAAGAAGCTAATGAGGCGGGTGGCTATGGCATGTTGATAGGCCCAAAGGCTACGAAAGCCGACCATGAATTATTCAGAAAGAAAATCCAAGAAAACCCAAGAAATTATATTGCTCAACCCACAATTTCACTGTCAAGAGTACCTTGCTTATTTGACAAGAAAGTGGAAGGCCGCCATGTAGACCTTCGACCTTATATTTTATATGGCAATGGCATACAAGTAATACCAGGAGGCCTTACACGGGTGGCACTTACTAAAGGTTCACTTGTTGTAAATTCCTCTCAAGGGGGTGGAAGTAAAGATACTTGGGTATTGGACTAAAGCTTCACTACCACTTGCTTTCCAATAATATCTTCCATAGTTTCCCTATGTCGGATTAATTTGGCTTCTCCATTTATCACAAGTACTTCGGCTGGTCGGAAGCGTGAATTGTAATTACTCGCCATCGTATAGCCATAAGCACCTCCATTTTTAAAAGCCAAAATATCCCCTTCAGAAACTTGGTTCAACTCACGGTCTGTTCCAAAAGTATCTGTTTCGCAGATATAGCCCACCACATTATAGGTTTCTTTTATTGAATCATCTGGGTTTGAAACGTTGATTATATCATGATAAGCATCATACATCATTGGGCGAATTAGGTGGTTTAAACCTGAATTTACCCCCACGAAATTGATTTTGGGATCAATCTTAACTACATTGGTTTTTACAAAAAATGTGCCCGCCTCGCTCACTAAAAATTTGCCAGGCTCAAACCAAAGTTGTAAATCACGACCATAATTTTTACAAAAATTTTGAAAGGAAGCTGAAATTTCTTGTCCCAATTTATGCATATCAGTTAAATGATCACCTTTTTTATAGGGTACTTTGAAGCCACCACCGAAATCTAGAATCTCTAAATCAGGAAATGCCATTGCCAATTCAAACATTTTATCAGCCACTTCCAAAAAGGAATTTGCTTCTTTAATATCCGAACCAGTATGCTGGTGCAAACCCACCACTTTAATATCATACTTATTTATAATTGCCAGTATTTCAGCTTTTTGCAAAATAGAAATGCCAAATTTAGAGCCTTCATGGGCAGTCATAATTTTATGGTTACCTCCTGCTGCCACATTGGGTTTAATACGAAGCATACAAGGTTTTGAAGCTCCATAGAGCTTTCCAAATTTTTCAAGCACATCCAAATTATCCAAATTCACTTTTGCTCCAACTTCCACCGCTTTTTCTATTTCGTCAAAAGAAACTCCTGAGGGAGTAAAAGTAATTTGGTCTCCAGAATAACCCGCCATCAATCCTAACTCCAATTCTTGTGGTGAAACTACGTCCAATTCAACCCCGTGTTTTCTCATCAATTTCAACACTGAGATGTTGGTAAGCGCTTTACAAGCATACTTTATTTTCAAGTTAATATTTGGAAATGATTGCTTTAAAATCGTAATTTTTTCGATAATTTTGTCTGCATCATACACATAAAGAGGGGTGCCAAAATTTTCACAAATATCAATTACAGAAAGGCCTTGGATTTGGTATTGATTGTTTATTAATTGCATTTCAAAAAGAAGTAGTCCACAATCCTCTATAGCTAGGTGATTAAATTTTGCTAAAAAGATTAGGGAAGATATTTTAATTATTTAGTCAACAAAGTTACAAAATCAAATTTCAATCATGCACAAAAAAATCCTATTTCTATTTATTTTGACGGCTATTTCAATCTCAAGTTATGCTCAGCTAAAGTCTGGTCCGATGGTTGGCTATGCCGACTATCGTGAGGTGATGCTGTGGGTACAAACCGATAAAGCAGCCAAAGTAAAAATAAATTATTGGGAACAGGGAAAAATAAGTACTAAAAAGGCAACAGACGAAATAATGACAACCAAAGAAAATGCCTATGTTGCCAAACTTTTAGCTGATGATGCTTATCCGGGTAAAGTATATGATTATGAACTTATTATCAATGGAAAATTGGTGAAAAGGCCTTATCCACTTCAATTTAAAACTCAAACTTTATGGCAATTTCGGACCGACCCTCCCAATTTTAAATTTGCCTTTGGAAGTTGTACTTATGTTTCCGAACCTGAGTTTGATAGGCCAGGTAATTCTTATGGAGGTAACTACGAAATATTTGAAAGTATTGCCGATAAAAAACCTGATTTCATGATTTGGACAGGTGACAATGCCTATTATCGAGAGGTGGATTATGGTACAAAAGGTGGTATGAACAAGCGAATGACCCATACACGAAGCCTACCAGAAATGCAAAGGTTGCTCGGCTCAGCATCAAATTATGCCATACTGGATGACCATGATTATGGACCCAATAATACCGACAGAAGCTTTGGTCTCAAACGTAGTTCATTGGAAGTGTTCAAAAACTTTTGGGCGAATCCTAGTTATATCTTTGAAAATGAAGGCGTTACGGGCTCCTTTGAATGGGCTGATGTTCAATTTTTCCTTTTGGATGATTTTTGGTGGAAAGCACCTACAGAAGTAGCCCATAAAAATGATAGAGGTGATTATTTAGGTGAAAAACAATTGCAGTGGTTAATTGATGCCCTTTCATTTAGCAAAGCCCCCTTTAAAATAATTGTGGTGGGAGGCCAGATAATCAACCCAATTAGGGCTTTTGAAAATATGTCGATGTTTGATAAAGAGCGTGATAAACTAATGAATGCCATCCAGCAAGCCAAGATTCAGGGTGTTTTATTTATCTCAGGCGACCGCCACCATTCAGTTATTCATAAAATGGAGCGTCCAGGCACTTATCCTTTGTATGATTTCACCATTTCACCGCTTACTTCTGGACCTTCAAAGCCATTGAATGAAGAAATCAACAGCCCTTCAATGGTCCCTGGCACTTTGGTAACTGAACGAAATTTTGCATTGGCAGAAGTATCCGGACCAAGACTTAATCGAGTACTGAAATTATCAGTTCATAATTCAAAAGGGGAGCAATTATGGATTAAGGAATTCAATGCCAAAGACCTTAAATAATTGTACAAATTTCTAAATATTGATTTGATAAAAAATTAAGTACTAGTTACTCTCTATAAATCAGTTAGATGGGAAATCAAACTGTTAAAAAAATCTATTTCAAAACATAATGAAATACCAAAGAATGCCCATTGAGGTGGAATCACCCGAAGAGATGGGTTATGAAAACATAAAGTATAATTTGGCGGAAAGCTCAGTTCGAGACAGAAAAATGTCTGAACTAAATGCGAATTTGGAAGATTTAGTGTTGAATTATGGTGATCATAGAGGCCTAATTGAATTGAGAAATCTGATTAGTGAAGATTCAAAAATTTTAAAGGCCAACCAAGTATTAGTTTGTCAGGCGGCGGCGATGTCTCTTTTTATCGTAAATACCAGTATACTTTCGGCAAATGACCACTTAATTGTAATTAGGCCAAACTATGCAACCAATATAGAAACTCCAAAAGCCATTTCTTGCGAAATAAGCTATATAGATTTATCATTTGAAAGTAGCTTTCAGATTGATATTGAACAAATTAAAAAATCAATCCAGAAAAATACAAAGCTAATAAGCATTACCACACCTCATAATCCAACCGGAATAGTATTTAAAGACGAAATTATCAATAATCTAATTGAATTAGCTGAAGAAAAGGGCATTTATTTGTTGATTGATGAAACCTATAGAGAGTTGAATTTTCAGTCAAAATTGAAACCCTATTATGCTGAAAAAAGCAAAAAAGTAATATCAATTTCCTCATTATCAAAAGCTTATGGACTTCCTGGTTTGAGAATTGGCTGGATAATCATTCGAGATGAGGCGCTTTATTATTTGTTTTTGGCGGCCAAAGAACAAATAATTATTACTAATTCTGTAGTCGATGAATATCTGGCACTTTGTGCAATTAAAACCAAAGAAAAACTATTGGCAGAAAGTAATATTCATCTAAAAGCAAATTTTGAGATCACCAAAAATTGGTTGGTATTCCACCCCAATTTAGAATGGATTGAGCCTGAAGTAGGTGCGATTGGTTTTGTGCGTTTCAAAAATACGATCAATATCGATTTTAGTAAATTTTACGAAATTCTTTACGACCAACATCAAACCATTGTGGGGCCGGGTCATTGGTTTGAGCAATCAGATCGCTATTTTAGGCTTGGCTTCGGTTACCCTACATCGGCTGAACTTATAGAAGGACTAATGGCGATAGACAACACAATAAATAACCTAATCGATTGATTTAAAGCTGTTTATAATCTTCACGAACAGGCGTAAAAGTATCTAGAACAACACAGTCGGTATGTGCAATACCTGAATGTTTGGCATTAGAAGGAATAATGGCAAACTGTCCTGGAGATAATATCTTACTTTCATTTTCGATAATTAGCTCAAGCTCGCCTGATAATACATGTGTGGTTTGTTCATGAAAGTGTGAATGCTCTGGTAAAATGCTACCTGCCTTAATCTCCCAATAACTTAAAGTGATTTGATCGGTATGAAATATTTTGCCTTCAAATCCAGGAAAAAGGTGTTTGGATGGAAAGTCTTTAAGATCAAAAAATGACATATTCTTAGTTTATAATTACTCTTAGCCCTAATGGATTTTATATCAATTTAAGTGATTTAAAAATAAAATTTAACATTTATTCTGGATCATGAACTTGGTTGAGATACCCAATTCAGCTCCTGAATTTATGAATTATTTTTTAGAATCAGAATAATAATATACATAAAAAAAGGATAAACTATTTGTAAGCTTATCCTTTATAATACAATGATTAGCGTTTAAATCTGAAAATTATCTAGAAATAAATTTTATATAAAGTTCTCATGCTCAATACAATAACCAAAATACCGACCATGATCATCAATGGTTTTCTTGGCAATTTACCCAGTAAAAAAGCTCCAAAAGGTGCCGCTATCACTCCGCCTAAAATAAGACCCGAAGCCACTTGCCAGCTATCAAAGCCTTGAAAAAACAAAAAAGTAATACCTGACGAAAAAGCAACCGCAAACTCTGCGGCATTCACAGAACCAATAGTATATCGAGGATCACGACCACGCCCCAATAAAGTGGAGGTCACAATTGGGCCCCAACCTCCCCCACCTACAGCATCCATAAAACCTCCAAAAGTGGCTAAAGCTCCCAATCTTTTTGTTTTTTTCTTTACAATATTCGTTTTTAAAGCTTTTCTGATAATTACTGACCCCAAAATAATCATGTAAAGAGCTATAAATGGTTTAATAGCATCCCCGTCGAGTACATCAGACAATAGGTAAGCACCTATTACTGACCCAATTATGCCTGGCAATAGCAAATATTTAAATAGTTTATTATTGATATTTCCAAATCTATGATGTGATATGGCTGAGGCGCCAGTAGTGAACATTTCAGATAAATGCACACTCGAACTGCTGATGGCAGGCGGAATACCCATGGTTAACAAAAATGAGGTAGAGGTTGCACCATAACCCATCCCTAAAGTACCATCCACCAGCTGAGCAGCTATCCCAATTCCTAAAAAGATAAAAAACTCACGATTAATACCAGCTATAATTGAATCAACCGAAAAAGCGACTTTCCCAGAAAAAAACAAATAAGCAATCACTAGGCCTAAAATCACTATTGGAACCAAGTACCAAATATTTTCAAAGGAATTCTTTTTAGCAATGATTGGAATTGGCTTTTTGGGCTCAATATTAATATGCATTTTTTACAATTATTTAATGAAGAATGAAATACAAAAACTGAATTATTAAGCTAAAAAGATAGAATAGTCTATTAAATCGCTAAAGTCTATCAAATTTATAGACTTTTATTTTATTTTGCAAATTTTTATTAATTTGGGATGAAAATTTTCAAATTAACAATAGATTAAGCTTATTCATTAGAAAAGCCGAAACGATTCGTTCCGGCTTTTACTTTAATACACCAATATGAATTTATCCGGATGGATATATTCTTCTTTCGTTAATCGAAAAACATTCAATTAAAGGCTGATTAATCAGCAAATGCTTTTTGCTTTGGGATTTCCCAGTTATTTGTTCTTTTGTTGTAAACCAATGTTGAATCGGGCCATTGGATATAATGCTTCATTGTCAAATATTTATCAAAGTCCCCATTTTTTACTAATTCTTTGAATAAAAATGATCCTCTTTCTCTCACAATCTCTTCATCCAAATGAGGCGTATTCAGCGTTTCTTCAAATTCTGTTGGTTTAAGACTTCCTTTTTCCAATTTAAATTTCCCTATCACTCCCCTCCTTTTAGTTGAGCCACCTACTGGTCTAATCATAAAATAATAATGCCAGCCATTCTCGGCAATAAAATAGTTCTCGATATGAAAGCTTGGCAAGCTTTTATTATAAAATGACCTAAATTCTGGTTTCCATTTAGTGCTATCTGTTGCACCAGGTGCTTTAGTATACACGTAAGTAATCATATTGGTGAGCAATGTATCTCTCTCACTATCAGTATAGTACTTACTAATTTTATATTTATCAGCTTCACAACTTGCCAATAAAAGTATAAAGCTGATGACTATTATATTTTTCAAGATATTGGTGTTTTGCAAAAAAACTCTTCAAGGGTTAAAAAATCCTTGAAGAGTTAAAGCGGTAAATTATTTTATATAAACAACAGACTGAGGGCTGAATTCCGCCCAAGTAAGCGTCCAGTCTGTTGACTTAAACGCACCGATGAAGTCAGTTTTGTCGAAGAAAGCAGGTAAGGTAGTGGGTAAAGCAGTGCCTATTAGGCTTTCCTCAGTACCAGCAGCCAATACAAATGTTGGACGACCAGCTACCCAAAGGTTTGTATTTAAGCCAGTTTTACTAGTATTTGCAATTAATTTATTTCCAACGATTGACTTGAACCAATCAGTTGGCGTCATATCGCTAATTTTGATTTCAGTAGCGGCTGTATTTTGCTCTTTGTCGGATACTGCAGCACCTCTTGGAAGTGTAGCGGCTCCTAATCCGTAACCGTTTGTTCCCCAGCCATCCACACCAGCTAGCACAATATTTTTTAATACTAAATCACCTTTTTCTGCATTTGCAATTGTGCCTGGTGCCTGATTATCCAAATAAATACCAGTTGGATAGCCCGTAATTAATGAATTGTAAAGGCTTAATGAAGAATTCCTACGAATTTGAATACCATTTTGAAAAAGTGTACTAATTGAAGTTGCAGCTGACCCTTTTGCACCAATCAATGATACGTTGGCAAATATTGGGGCTGTTTTAGGTACAGAAGTGGCTGATGCCGAGGCACCTGCATTATCTGATTCGAATCCATTTGAACCAGATTGATCGGCCTGCGTTGGGCTTCTCATCCCAATTGCATATTGCACATTGCCTCTGAAGCCAAAATCAGTATCAAAATCATCATCCAAACCACGGTATGCAATCAAATATTTGGCATTTGCAGTTCCACCAAACCATTCAAACGAATCGTCAAGGCCATAAGAAGCTTGTAAATATTCCATTTTTGTAGTTGATCCAACCGCTCCAAAAGTAAATGAATTCACCTCTTCATTTGGATTAATAGGTATACCTGCATATTCAACACGCACATATTTCAATGAACCAGAGTCGTCAGCATCATTTTTTCCACCATAAAATGCACCATATTTACCTTCTGCTTCGTTTACACCTGCCGGTACGTTTATCACACCATTCCCGCAGATTACTAATCCACCCCAATCGCCTGGCTCACGCTCACCTATACTACGTTCCGAAGTCATAATGATAGGCTTGTCAACTGTACCTTCAGCAATTATTTTGCTACCTCTTTGAATAATCAAAGTACCTTTTGTGGCTCGGTCACCAATAATTACAGTACCAGGGGCTATTGTCAAAACACCAGTTTTAGTAGGCGCTCCGGCTGCAGTGAGGTCTTCTCCTACTCGTACAAAACCAACAAGTTTATATATTTTATCGGCTGTCCAAGAAATATTACCTTCCAAAGTTCCTTTTACTTCTACAATCGTTTTAGGCGGAATTGCAGTAATTGCAACTGGTAAAAGCACTAATTCCGAAGCTTGATTTTCTTTGTCAATGGCAATAATTGTGAAGTTTACTGGGGTGCCAATGTTTTCAATTGTGTATTCTTTAGAATATTCGATGGCCGTTTCGCCAGCATAAGATTTGCTGTCAAAAGCGGCTCCGTTTTTCAAAACGGTTACGGTTTTCAAACCAGCTGGCGCATTAATGCTAGCTTTTAAAGTAACCATGGTGCCTGGCAAGCCAGACAAACTACCAACAGGAGAAACAGTAGGCACGGGGAAAACTACTACTTCATCTTCCTTGCATGAACTAGCGAATATTGATAGGGCAATCATAGCCATTGCGGTCAATGATTTAATTGTACTAAACGGTGAATTTTTCATCTTTTTTTGTAAATCGTTTTTGTTAAATTTTTAAAAATCAATTAGTTATGAACGATTGGTGTATGATTAGTTTTTATTTGTTAAAAATCGAATAGGACAAGCCTAATGAATAAGTAGTACCTGGTTTATATGATTGTATAATTTGGTCAATTTTTGTATCGTATTTTCCATCTAAATTACCATCTTGAATAATTCTATTGGTTTGGTTTAAAAGGTCATTGATTCCGCCTTTCAATATTAATTTCTTGGTAATTCCTTTTGAAAAAGTGATGTCAATTACGTTTCTAGGCATTTCATACCAGTCTGGATATACCGTTCCAAAATTGCTACCCACCGCATATATTCTTTTACCAATTACGTTGAACAATAAGCCCACTTGGAGGTTTTTCTTGAAATCTTCATAGTTCAGACCCAAGTTTACAATATAGGGCGACTGGCCTTGCAACGGGCGATTATCAGATTGTGTCGAAGCAACAGATTCATCTAATTTCACTCTGCTATAAATAAATGCAGAGTTAAAAACTACATTTAATTTATTCAAAAAATTGTTTGATAAAGCGTTAAACGATCTTCTCACCTCAATTTCAATGCCTGTACTGTAAGCTCTTTGCGCATTGTTAAATGTTAAATCTGGATTCGAAGGATCATCAAAAATGATTTCGATTGGATTTTTGAAATTTTTGTAAAAACCAGCTACACTTATTACTTCTGAAGGGGTTGGATAAAATTCATATCTCAAATCGAAGTTTGATATTTCTGCATTTTTCAATTCTTCATTACCAATTATTACCCTGTTATTTACAAAATCATAAAACGAAAATGGAGCGATTTCCCTAAACTCTGGTCGGTTAATAGTTTGACCAAAAGCAGCTCTCAAAAGTGATTTCTCATTAAAATTATAAGTCAGATTGGCAGATGGAAGCAAGCTATTTACTTTATTGTTATAGGCAATTGCTTCGCCTGTTAACTTATTACTATTCAATTTCTGTGTATTATTTTCAACTCTTAGACCAGCAATCAAATTCAATCTTTTTGTAAATGAATAATTGCCAGACGCATAAAATGCGGCCAATGTATTAGAAGCAATATAGGAGTCGGACTGGTTGGTTTGCTCGTCAATCTGGACACCTGAGGTTGAATTGATATTTTGAGTATTAAATATTTCATCAATTGAAAGGTTAGCAATATCAGGGTTAAAAGAAGAAGAATTCGCCTTTACAAAACCTAGGTTACGAGCTTTAAAAGTTCTATTCTTATCTTCAAAAAATACACCAGTTTTCAACTCCAATTCCTTCAATACTTCACCTTTTTCGTTTTTATTTATAGCGATTTTTTGCACTAAATTTACACCACCCGTTATGGCGTCTTCGTTCATTTTAATATTCGTTCTACCTAAATTTACTGTTTGTGTGGCTCCGACTGGTATCAGTAATTGGCCATCGGCATTGTATTTATATCGCTTATAATCAGGCTGATCCCTGTACGAAGTATTGTATCCAGCAACCCAATCTACTACCGTATTTCCAAGTTGGCCCAAAGTGTGCTTACCAGCCAATTGGCCTGTGTACATACCTCTAAATATTTGATCTAATGATGCGATTCTCCAAGTCTGTCCATTTTCAAATCCATTTCTGTTAACATACTGGCTATTAGCCATTTGGTTATAAAGATTTTTAAATTCGATTGTATGATTATTATTGAATTTTACAGCCCAGTTGTGCAATGCTCCCAATCGCACACTTCTACCATAGTTGGCATCACGAAAATCATTTGGGACAGTATATTCTCCTAATTTGAATTTGTCATAAACAAAATCTTTACGAGTCATATCAAATGTGGTACGACTATCCGAAAAATTGATAGCCGAAGTATTACCCACTTGGATTTTTTCGCCAATAATTTTAAATGTACCAGTTAGTGTAGCTCTTTGATCTGGAGTTGCAATGTAAGTATTTGGTTTCCAGCTATTTTTTAACATTTGACCGGCTTGTGTCAAGGCTGCATTGTTTTTGTTTG
This sequence comes from Bacteroidota bacterium, assembly GCA_040385875.1. Taxonomy (GTDB): domain Bacteria; phylum Bacteroidota; class Bacteroidia; order Cytophagales; family Spirosomataceae; genus JANMZR01. The sequence continues at coordinate 11,439 of JAZKGO010000008.1, read as the reverse complement.
CCCCAGAATATTGTTTGATTTGGTCTGTAGTTGGGAAAAATTTCGGTAAATCATTGTAGCCATCATTGAATCCAAAATTGAATCCACTGCCATGGCTAGGCTCTGAAAAAGATTTGCCTGTTGTACCCTGGCGGAAGGTTGTACCGTAATCGAAAGTGATATTGTTTTCATTTGGAATAGTTTTTGTGAAAATTTTCACAACACCACCCGCAAACTCACCTGGTAATTCTGCTGCTGGGGATTTAAAAACCAAAATTCTATCGATTTGATTGGAGGGAACAATATCAAATGAAAACGAACGAACATCGTTTTCCATAGATGGGGTAAAGGTATTGTTTAACATTACGGTATTATACCGCTCATTTAAGCCTCTGATATTAATAAACCGGTTATTGAAAATAGTAACACCCGGTACACGTTTTACCACTTCTGCTGCATTTCTATCCAATGTTTTGCCAATTTGAGCAGCTGAAATACCCGAAACAATTTGCTGAGCCGCTTTAATTTCAGATATTACTGAAACTTCAGTGTTGGTTAGTTTTGTGCCAACCACTTTTACTTCGGTCAAAGCCAAGGTCTCATTTTCGGTATAAATAGTTAGTTCAGTAACCTTATCAGCTAAAACCTCAACATTTTCGATAAACTTGGTTTTATAGCCTACCGAGGTAATTCTGATTCTATAAGTTCCTACTGGCAATTTACCAATAGAGAAAAAACCTGAAATATCCGCCGCTGCACCCTTTGCAACCGACTCTACAAAAATGTTGGCTCCAATAATATCTTCTTTAGAAACAGCATCCTTAATATATCCTCTAATGGTACCGTTTGATTGTGAAAGAGATTGGAATGAAAATGCCGAAAAAACTGCTGTGAGAGCAATAAAGAATAATTTCTTTAACATATTGGTATAATTTTTATTTTTAACGATACAAAATTACCGTTCAAGTGTTAAGCCAATGTTATCTCAGCTTTATCAATACATTATCGTATTATTACCAAATTGTTAAGAACTCAATCATTACAACTAATAAGCATAATATCATGGAAATTAAACGAGCTTTTCAGCTACAATGAATTTTCAATAAAACTTGAAATGCTTTGTACAAAAAATAGCACTATTTCAATAATTAATATCTCTTCAAAAAAAATAATATTAGAAAGTTTATTGATTTGTCAATTAATCATTAAAAAAAATTATTTTTACATAAACAAATAAATAACTTTCACTAAAATATTGATTTTAAGATAGTTATAAAATTCATCATCAAATTTCTAAAACAATTAAAATTGATTTCAAATGGGTAATAATGATTTACAAAAGCGCAAATTTGAAGAAATTGCTAGATTATTATTTGAAATTTGAATATCATTTGGCCCAAAAAACTAGTTAAAATCATGAAACAAAAACTACACATTTTTAGAAAGACAGTCAATCTTTTCTACTTCGTGGGCATTCTAAGCCTAAACTCATTTTGCCAGATTACCACCTCTTCCATTAATGGTTTGGTGTCTGACAGCCAAGGAAATACTCTGCCTGGTGCTACCGTTATTGCAACACATCTACCCTCTGGCACAAAATATGGTATGAATGCCCGTGCCGATGGCCGTTACAGCCTCAATAATGTAAGAATAGGTGGACCTTACTCTATTCAGGCTAGCTTTGTTGGATTCAAAGAAGAGACTATCGAAGTGCTAAAACTAGATTTAGGACAAAAATTGCAACAAGACTTTCGTTTAATGGCCGTAACTTCTACATTAGAAGAAGTTGTGATAAAAGCTGACCCCAATTTGAATAATCAAAGAACTGGTGCCGCTAACAATATTTCTAGTGAACAACTGCGCAGTTTGCCTACCATTACTAGATCTGCATCAGATTTTACCCGGCTGACACCAATGGCGGGTGACAATAATTCATTTGGGGGCAGAAATGGCCAATTTAATAACTTTTCATTGGATGGTGCTATATTTAATAACCCGTTTGGTTTGGATGCGGCTACTCCCGGTGGGCAATCTGATGCGCAACCAGTTTCTTTAGATGCCATTGACCAGATACAAGTGGCCATTGCGCCCTATGATGTTACTCAGTCTGGTTTTACCGGAGCCTCCATCAATGCAGTAACCAAATCAGGCACTAATCAATTTCATGGAACAGCATTTCTATTATTTCGTAACCAGAGCATGACTGGTAGCAAGGTAGATGGCGCCGATGTTTTTGTACCTGATTTGAATCAAAATCAATTTGGATTTTCGATTGGCGGTCCTTTGATAAAAAATAAACTATTCTTTTTTGCAAATTTTGAATCAGACAAAAGGTCAGATTTGGGCTCAAGCTTTTTAGCAGCCAGAAGTGGCTTAACTGGCACCAATATTTCAAGAGTAACTGCTTCAGATTTGGATGCCGTATCTGCAGCCTTGAAAGGCATAGGCATAGAAACTGGGGCTTATGAAAACTTTACCCATAAGACCGAAAGCATCAAAGGTATTTTAAAATTAGATTGGAATATCAATCAAAATCATAAGTTTTCATTTACATATTCAGGACTCGATGCATTTAAACAAAAACCTGCTCATCCATCAGCCATAGGTCGTCGTGGGCCTGATTTTCTGACTTTACAATTTTATAATTCAGGCTATCAAATTAACAACAAATTGGAATCTTTTGTAGTGGATTTGAAATCAAATTTCTCTAACAAGGCTTCTAATAAATTGCAGGTAGGTGTGTCACAATTCAACGATTCTCGTGATCCTTTTTCAGCACCAGCACCTACTATTAATATCAATAAAGACGGTGTCAGGTACATTGTGGCGGGGCATGAACCCTTTTCAATCAACAATCGATTGGATCAGGATGTGATTCAATTAACCGACAATTTGAACCTTTATTTAGGAAAACATACCCTCACATTAGGCGCTTCAATTGAAAAATTTCAATTTGATAATTCATTTAATTTAGGAGCTTATCCTGGAGTATTTGCACCAGGTTACGAATCAGTTGACGCTTTTTTAGCTGAGGTAGGCAAAGGAACAGTGGCTGCTGATTTAGCTGCCTCCAGAGCGACCTTTTCAACCAACTCAATAAAAAATAGCTGGGCATTGGCTGAAACCAATTTGGGTCAAATGGCAATTTATGCCCAAGATGAGTTCCAAATCAACCCAAAATTTACTTTAACAGCAGGTATTAGAGTGGACAAGCCTAATTATTACGACACAAAAGAGAAAATTGAGGAAAATATTTCAAGAAACTGCTGTTACGACCCCACTGTAAAATATTATGATGCCGAAGGAAAAGAAACCTTATTAGATAGCAAAGTTTTACCCTCCACTCAACCATTAATTTCTCCAAGAATTGGGTTTAATTATGATAAAAATGGAGATCGTACAGAGCAGATAAGAGGGGGAACAGGGATATTTACTGGTCGATTTCCAATGGTTTGGGTTGGCAATCAGGTAGCCAACCCGAATTTCTTTTTCTATTGTGTTACGGATCCTGATTTCAAATTTCCACAAGTTTGGCGGACCAACTTAGGCTATGACAAAAAGTTGAAAAATGGTTGGATTTTGACTACCGACATTATTTATACGAAAGACATCAATGCCATGATTGTGAGAAATTATGGTTTAAAATTGCCCACAACTAAGCTACAAGGGGTTGATAATCGCCCTTTTTATAATTCAGTTACTGATAGGGCTCAACTATTTGGTGCACCTACTACCGCTTATGTATTTACCAATACCAATTTAGGTTACTCTTTTAACTGGACTGTTCAAGCAAAGAAAACTTGGGAAAACGGACTGGATATTTCGCTAGGCTATAACTATCTGAAATCAATGGACGCTGCATCGATTCAAGCGGAGATTTCATCTGATGCCTATGATCGAAATCCAGCCAATTTGTCTCATACCAACACCCCTTTATTGGCACCTTCGGCTTTTGGTAATACTCATCGTTTTGTAGGGACAATTTCGAAGAAATTTGTTTATGCTGATGGTAAAATGGCCACAACTGTTTCTGTTTTTGATCAAATTGTTTCTGGTGGCAGGTATTCATATACTTATTCTGGAGACATTAATAATGATGGATCTGGCTTAAATGACTTATTATATATCCCTACTGACGCACAAATTGATCAAATGGCATTCAATGGAGATGCTTCTGCTCAACGGGCAGGTTTTAAATCCTATATAGCCCAAGACAAATATTTATCAGATAATCGAGGCAAATATGCTGAGAAATATTCAAGCGCAGTGCCTGCTTATCAGAGCTTGGATATCAGCATTTTACAAGATTTTGTAATGGCCAATAAACATAAATTACAGGGTTCGTTAACTATCTTAAACGCCGGTAATATGATCAGTAGCAAATGGGGTGTAAGACAAATTGTGGGGGTAACAAACCTTACTCAGCCTTTGGGCGTTTCTGTTGATAGTGCTGGTAAGCCTACTTATAACTTTGATACTGCCCAAAAAAGCACCTTCTTCAATGATAATAGTTTAATATCACGCTGGCAAGCACAAATAGGTTTGAGGTATATATTTTAAAGAAATCGAAGATTATAACCAGAAAGGTAGTCTCCGCAAGATGCTACCTTTTTTTGATTTATCCCATTCACCCATTGAACTATCATTGCTTTCTCAATACTGCAATAAACATACTATCTGCCTGATGCTCAATACCAACCAATAATTTTTGCTCAATAAGTACCAATGGATAATTTTCGAGTATTTTCTCCACCTGGGCTTCATTTTCAAGTTCAAATACAGAACAAGTAATATATATGAGATAGCCTCCTGTCTTTAAATTTGCAATTACATTCGAAACTATTTGGTATTGAAGACTGGCATATTCTTGGATTTTCTCTTTTTTGAAAAAATGCTTTTCTTCAGGCGTTCTCGCCCAGGTACCTGATCCTGAGCAGGGTACATCAGCTAAAATCAGATCAAATTTTTCATCAATTGCTGAATTTTTATTTGTTAAATCAGCCAATAAGCTTTTGTAATGTTTGATGCCAGCCAAATGAAACCGCTCTTTCAGATTCTCCAAAATACTTTCCCTCACATCAGAAACTGTGAGTTCTATTTGATTATTAGAATCATACATCCTAATACTTTTGCCACCTGACGCCGCACAACAATCCCAAACTGTTGGCCTTGCATTGTCGCTCAACAAATATTTGTCTAATATGTCTCCAACTATTTGAGAAGAATAATCTTGAATAATCACTTCCTGACCCACTTTAAGAATCTGATCAATTTTTGTTCCATTTTCGAATGCCAAACAATCAGGCTCAATCAATTCATAATCCGTTGATTCGGCTATTAATTGGCTGATTATCCGATTTTTAAAGCCAGGTCTAATTCTTACAAATAATTTCGGTTGGGTCAGAAACGACAGACCAAATACTGATTGATCCAACGACTTAGAAGTCTGATCAGGGAAAGGAAAAATACTTTTAAAATCAAAATTAATGCCTAAAAAAATCAATTTGTCATTTATAGATTGATGGATTGAATCCGCCCAATCAACTTTTAAATGCTCTGTCACAATTGATTTATTTTCGTTGCACAAATAAGTGGACATTAGTATTTTCTCTTCCAAATCATTAACAATCAGCACATTGGAAACTCTGTAATAATTATAGACTAGCTCCGATATTTCTCGCCGATCCTTTGAGCCGTATTTATTAGAAGTTTTGAAGAATTTTCTTAGATGATGCGCAAGTGGCATTTCTCCAGCATAATTTTCTATTATATTTTTGGAAGTATTGAGGTAGGAATAAAATCTTGACATAAAATTTGAGTGGCTTAAATTAGTTTTCAAAAATAGAAATGGCATTCATTGAGATTGGACTTTCGAAGGGAATTGTTTTGGTGATTTCATTCTTCAATTCATTCAGCAAGTTTAATCTCGGAAAGCTATTGGTAACTACCAAACTTATCTGTCGAATAGGCTTGGGATTGGCAAATTCTTTCAATTTTAACTTTTGGTCGTCATTCAAATTTAAAGCTGCCAAATGAGGGATAATGGTTAAACTACTTTGCTTATCCACCATATTAATCAGGGTCTCAATACTACCCGCTTCGTAATGTAAATTAGACATTACAGCCTGATTGATTTTTAGCTCACACAAGTTAAATATCTGATTTCTAAGACAATGACCCTCTTCCAACAACCATAATTTACTGATATCCAAATCTGTAGGCAATAAGTATTTTTTACCATTTACCTCCTCTTTTTGGGAAGTGTATACAAAAAATTCTTCGTTGAATAAATGATGCTCGGTAAGCAATTTTTCGTGTATGGGTGTAGCCAGAATCCCAATATCTAGCTCACCAGTTTTCAATTTATGGATAATTTCATCCGTCACTATTTCTTTAATAAAAACATTGATAAATGGATGCTTCTCAATGAAATTTTTCAGAAAAAGTGGTAATAAATAGGGTGCTAATGTAGGGATAATGCCTATCCTTAAATCACCCGATATTTCACCCTTAATCTCACGAACATAGGTTTTTAGTCGTTCCGCTTCCGCCAAAATTCTCTTAGCTCTATTGATGATTTCGATGCCTTCAATCGTTGGTTCCACTGGTTTTTTATTGCGGTCAAAAATCTTGACCCCTAGCTCGTCTTCAAGCTTTTGTACCATCATGCTCAAAGTGGGCTGGGTGATATTGCACTTTTGCGAGGCAATTACAAAATGTCTAAACGTATCTATGGCAACTATATATTCTAACTGTTGAAAATTCATCGGCCAGTTTTAGTAAAGCTTAACTAAGTATCAATAATATCTATACAAAGTTAAACAGTATCAGCTTGATTGATTGGTAATTCCATGCTTTTTTGAATAATGTTTTCTTGATATAGGAAATGAAATATTACTAGTTGAGTTTTAAGATTTATAAAAGGAAAAAGCCTTCCTGAATATTCAACAAGAAGGCTTTTCTATAAACTTAAATTCACAAGCTAATCTGGATTAGTTGTATCAGGAGATATTTCAGGAATAGTTGGTAATGCCTTTAATGAATCAGCATTCGAACCATCTTCTGCATTTAACGAATCATCCTCCATTGAAAGACCCTGATCGACTGAGCTGCAATTGTCATATGGCTTTTGGATTGTAAAACTTGCTTTGGGAAAAGGCCCAGGCCTATAGCCTAGTTTTTTATCTTTAAAAACCAACTCCATAAATCTTCCGAAAATGGGTAAGGCCATCCGGCTACCCTCCCCAGCTGAACCTCTAAAATGTATACTGCGGTCGTCACCACCCACCCATACCCCTGTCACAAGGTCACGAGTCAAGCCCATGTACCAAGCATCTGAATAATTGGAAGTGGTACCCGTTTTGCCTGCCATTTGAACCTTATAATTAGGAAAAAGGTCATAATTAAACAAACCTTTTGAGGTACCTCCACTCTCTTCCACCCCACCACGAAGCATATAAATCATTAAAAAAGCCGCTTCTCTACTAATGGCTTGTCTAGACTTTGTGCTGAATTCATACAATATTTTTCCGTTTCTATCTTCGATTCTGGTGATTAACAATGGATCAGTATACATTCCATTGTTCAAAAAAGTACTATAAGCTGCCACCATCTCATACAATGAAACATCAAACGAGCCCAGTCCAATAGATGGTACTGCTTCCATATGGCTGGTAATCCCTAATTTTCTGGCATATTCAACCACCATTTGAGCACCTTGTTCCATGTCATATTGCTGTTGAGTCCAATCATCGCTTAATCTTTTGCTTTTCTCATCGGTTCTTAATTCACCAATCTTGAGAGTGAGAGCGGCAGCAACACTATTCACAGATTTTGCCATGGCTTTTCTCAAAGAGTAAAAATTCCAAGAGAACTGTCCATCCGCATTTCGTGGCTCCCAAACTTTGTCTTCTTTGTTTTCTCTATAATTCAAACTAAATGGCCTGTCCTGAATCTGGTCACATGGTGAAAGTGTTGTTCCATCCAAAGCGGCTGCATACAAAATTGGTTTAAAAGTCGAACCAGGCTGTCTTTTACCTTGCTTCACATGGTCATATTTGAAATAATCATAATCCAAACCACCTACCCAAGCCTTGATATGGCCTGTGAACGGATCCATTGTCATCATTCCCGCTTGAAGCAGTTTTTTATAATATCTTATGGAATCCATCGAGCTCATATTCATTATTTTCTCGCCCTTTTCCCATGCAAAAACTTTCATTCGATGTGGCCTATTCATATAAAAATTGACCGAGTCTTTATTTCCTTCAAATTTCTTCGCAAGCCTTTTATAATGGTCAGTTCTTTTAGCCACCGTGTCAATAAAACCAGGAATTTCCTTCCCATCCACGTTGGTCCATGGGTTGTTTTTACCCCAATGAATTTCAAACTGATGCTGTAAGGTCTTCATTTTTTCATTAATCGCACGCTCGGCATAGCTTTGAAGACGTGAGTCAATAGTGGTATAGATTTTGAATCCATCTCTATACAAATCAATTTCTTCTCCTTTTTCTTTTGCCCAACTTCTGATAAAGTTAACTACCGCATTTTTAAAATAATTCCCGGTACCTGTATAAGGTGTTTCTACATTAAAATTTTCTAAATTAATGGGAAGTTTAGCAAGTGAATCAAAATTATTCTGACTTAAATAGCTATACTTCACCATTTGAGATAATACCGTATTTCTTCTCACCAATGATTTATCATAATGTAATTTAGGGTTATAAGTAGTAGTGGCCTTTTGAATACCTACTAAAACGGCAGCGTCCTGGATAGACAAACTATCAGGTGAAGTATTAAAATAAGTTTTTGAAGCTACCCTAATGCCATAAGCATTGCTTCCAAAATCTACTGTATTTAAGTACCAAGTTATGATTTCCTCTTTACTATAAGTTCGTTCAAGCTTAATGGCTGTTACCCACTCCTTGATTTTGTAATTAATTTTTCTCAAAAAAGGAATATAGCCTAGCAACCCTCTTGATTCCTTTGCTCTAGTCTTGAACAAATTCTTAGCCAATTGCTGCGTGATAGTACTGCCTCCACCTCGTTCCTCACGACCTGTAACAATACCAAAAAATACGCCTGCCAAGGCTCGGAGATCCACCCCAGTATGCTTGTAAAAACGAGAGTCTTCAGTAGCAATTAGGGCATTTACCAAATTGGGAGAGAGGTCTTTAAAGTCTTTAACAGGTGTCCGATTTTCTGAAAAAAACTTACCAAACATCACCCCATCGGAGGTATATAATTCTGAAGCTTGAGAAAGCTTAGGGTCTTGAAGGTCATCGACAGAGGGCATGTCGCCAGTAAGCCATAGAAAATTGGTATTAATCAAAAAGAAATAAATAGCCACCCCAATGACAAGTTTTAAGGTGTATTTCCAAAGCTTTGAAATGAGGTTATAATAAGGGCTTTCTCTATCGATTGAAGCCTCAAACAATGAGCTAGACTTTTGTTTTGCTTCTAAAATTTTAGCCTGAAGGGGTTCTGTTTTCTCAATTAACTGTTCGGATTTCTCTTTGAGTAGAATAGTTTTCTCTTTTAATTTTTCTGTTTTCTCCTCCCCTATAGTTTTGGTCAACAAGGCTTTGGTTCCTTTTTTGGATTGAGCAAACAAATAATTATAGGCCTGATTGATATACTGCTTAATCCATTCAATAAACTCAGAATAATAGGTAAGCAAGATAAGCTTACCCTTATTGAATAAAACTTCAAGCTTTTTAATCATTTCTTTTAATTGATCCATAAAAAATATAAACGGCACGGTATCTATTGCTAAGTTCCGAAAAAAACAGGCAATCAGCAACAATTTGAGCGCAAATGCGTGCAAATAAAAAAAAGGAATCAACCCTAAGATGAACTCCTTTTTATGTAAAATATTCTTAAATTATTTATATTCAGGCATTTAGCTAGTATTTGAAAATAAATATTATTTTTTCTCAAATTTTAAAGCCGCCGAATTCAAACAATATCGCATGCCTGTAGGTTTGGGGCCATCGTCAAATACATGGCCTAAATGTGCCCCGCACTGTGCACAATTCACTTCAATCCTTTCCATTCCCGCTGAATAATCAGCCTTTTCTTCCACATTTTTTGCCACAGAGGGTTTCCAAAAAGAAGGCCAACCTGTACCGGATTCAAATTTTGTATCTGACCCAAAAAGCTCGGATTGGCAGCAAACGCAATAGTACTTTCCATGCTCATGATTGTCGACATACTCACCCGTAAAAGCCCTCTCAGTACCTTTTTTACGAGTTACGTAATATTGCTCTTTTGTCAATGTTTTTTTGTAAAACGCATCGTCCTTTTGTAATGGATAACTACTTTGTGTGGTCGCCTTTTCTTTTTGGCCACAAGCTGCAAAAGTGAAAAGCAACATCGTAAATAAGACGGTATTTAATAAATTTTTCATTCGTTTGTTTGTTTTTAAGCCATCAAGCCATTGTTTGTGGTCTTGATTTATTTCTTTTGATTTATAAACGCAAAATTTGCGGTTTTGGATTTAATAATCAAACAATAGTTTTGATTTAAGTATTGTGGCCGACAGTTTTTATTTAATAATTGACCTTCACATTCACCCATTTTCACCCAAATTATCTTTTATTTGAAAAATTGAAAATTAAAGCCCAGCCCTTTCTTAGCAAAAAATACCGTATTTTTGCATAAATAAACGAAATATAAATTGCATTCAACCGAATTAGAAAAAGAAAAAGCCATATTGGTGGCGGTTACCTCTCAAAAACAAACGCCTGAACAAACTAAGGAATATTTGGACGAACTGGAGTTTCTGGCCGTTACTTCTGGGATAGTTACGCTTCACCGATTTACACAAAAACTCGAAAAACCTGACCTAAGTACTTATGTGGGTAAAGGGAGGTTTGAGGATATTATGGCTTATGTGAAAGACAAAAATGTGGATATCATCCTTTTTGACGATGACCTTTCGCCAAGGCAAGTCCGAAATATTGAAGGTGAGTTTGAGAAAAATGGAATGGAGGTGAAAGTAATAGATCGAAGCCTTTTGATTCTGAATATTTTTGCTCAGCGAGCACAAACATTACAAGCGAAAACACAGGTGGAGCTCGCTCAATACCAATATATGCTGCCTCGTCTCACTAAAATGTGGACTCACCTTAGCCGCCAGCGAGGGGGAGTGGGTATGCGTGGCCCAGGTGAAAAAGAGCTTGAGACTGACCGACGAATCGCCAATGACCGCATTGCTTTTTTAAAAGAAAAATTAAAAATTATTGATAAGCAATCCCATACCCAAAGAAAAAACCGTGAAAGATTGGTACGAGTATCTCTCGTGGGCTATACCAATGTGGGTAAAAGTACTTTGATGCGTAGGCTTGCCAAAGCTGATGTATTCGCCGAAAACAAACTTTTTGCCACGGTTGACTCCACTGTGCGCAAAGTGAGTATCGAAAACATTCCTTTTTTATTAACCGATACCGTTGGTTTTAT
>JAZKGO010000007.1:0-2087 GCA_040385875.1 Bacteroidota bacterium | reverse complement strand
TTCAAAATAGGAGGGGTATAATCATTGTTGCCAACCGCTCTGATCAACTTATTTATTACGAGTCTTTCCTCACTATATTTTACTCCCTCATGCTCATCAAACGCAGCAATCTTTATATAATTTGATCCGTGTTCTAACGACACTTCATTTTCAACAATATAATCACAAGCCAAATTTTGATCCGAGTATTTGGTTGGATTCAACACTTCGGACAGCAAGACATCATTGTTGAAAATCTGAATTTTAGTGATAGCAGATTCTGTTTTTATACAATGTTTGATATTAATGCTGTTTACGCTCACTTCTGTATAAAGCGAGAAGGGTTGCCGCCAGAGAACGATTGGAATTGGAAAAATTTCAGTTTTCTTTTTGTATAAAAAGGCCAATTCATCTTCCTGAAGTATACGGGTATATATTCGCAAGTCATCTATTGCCCCATTAAAATAGTTTTTGCCACGACCTTCAGAGGCTTCAGGATCTCCTCCAATAATTAATGGCTTGTTCAAGTCGCCAAATCGACCTAAGTTTAATTTTAAGGCATTAATTGTACCTATTTGATAAGTTTTATCATCAATAGTGAGGTCTACAGAATTGTTTTCGCCGAATGAAATATTGAAAAAATACCAACGGTTTTTATTAAAATTGATTGGATAGCCTATCGAATTTGATTCTAATCTGCCGGAATCCGCCGACGCATGGGGGAACATTAAGTTTAATTTGATATTTCCTTTAAAGTAGGAGAGCATAAAGCATTGCTCATAGGGGGAGCCACTATCTAGGAATTTTATTGGGTTTGGAAAAGAAGTTTTTTCATTAAGGTCGGTATCAGGTTTGAGCCAAAAAGAAATCGAATATTCGTGAGAATATTTTCCATTATAAAAATCTACTTTGAGGATGTCATTTTTTAAACTTATTGCACTTGAGTCTTTGTTTAGTAAATTGCTTACATAAGAAGGTTCATCCCCCATTGTTTCGCTTAAATTTTCACTAATATTGTGAAGGTTACCGTCAAATGGGAAGTGTACAATCAGCCCATTTTCAAGATCGATTGATTTGGCTAATTGAGAAAAAGCATTAATTTTTATACAAAAAAATAGAATCAGAAATAGGCCAACGTTTTTCATTTTAAAATTGATTATCGCAAATTATAGTCTTAATAATTATAAAACTCTTCTAATTCTATGATTGTTAACGGCAGTATTGATTCTTTCAAATTGCTTTTATTTTTTACTTTAATACCCTGAATTTTTGGGTTAAAATTAGATAATCTGCTTAAATACATTTTTAGGCTAGGAAATTCTTGCTCTTTTTTATCGTTATCGCCATTTATAGGATTGATATTTCTCAAAACTTTATAGCTAACTGAATTTTTTGAATCAAATACTTTACTCAGATTTTGAATAAATTCAAGTCTGGCATTTTTGTCTTTGATATCTAACAATTGATCTATTTTGGCTTCCAAGCTGGCATAAGTATTGGGTAGGCTCGTCCAAACAAAACTTAGCGGTTCGGCTTTTTCAGCACAATTAATTATTTCCCATTTCAAATCCTGTTTTCTTTTAGTGGCGTCTGTTGAATTTAATATATAATTTAAACGATATTGAACTCCTCTAATCAAATCAGGAAAATTGATTTTAGTGTTCGATTCTTTCATTAAATAGTCAAAAACCTCATAGAAAGCATAGGTAAAAGCAGAGTATTCATTGGGGTCGACAATGGCCTTCCACACTTTTGGATTGCCCAGTTCAATCATACTTATTGGATTAATCACCATCGAATTTTCACGAGCTTCGTTACTAGCTATTTTCACTAAACCGCAGGTAGTAGAGATTAGGTTACGAATGATTTCAATATTTTTATTGGCTATAGTTCTCATGGGGCGAAATTCCATTTTTGGTTTTGTCGGAATTTCCAATTCTAGTTTCATATTTCGGCAATCGGCAATGGCTAGTGAGAGACGAGTTCCTTTCGCAATCAACATTTTACCCACCTCATCCATTGATAATTGATAATCTTTGGCATCATTCAGCGAAAAAAAAGGATATTCACTTTTACTTATGGTAGGGTAATAGGCTTTTCCAGAATAA
>JAZKGO010000006.1:1409-6058 GCA_040385875.1 Bacteroidota bacterium | reverse complement strand
CCTTCTTGAAAGTTTTTGTTGCGAGTGGTGATTTCTGAATCTAATGGATTGCCTTTCAGCTTGATATATAACTTTTCATCCAACTTTAAAATGTTCCAATTTTCTTCTGGCACCAGTTTTGGGTACTCAGCCATGTACTTTTCCCAGCGAGGCTCCCAAGTTTTACGTGATTTTAACTTTCTAATTACTCCATTCAGTTGGTATTCACGCCAAGTAATATTTTCTTTTTTGCAAAATTCGGCAACTGCAATATCTCGATCAAAAGAAAGCCGATTACCGACTTCCTGATGTGAAAAAATATTTTGAATTGAATAGTTTTTTGAGATTTCTAAAAGAACTGTTAAAACCTCATCGTGAAATATAAATAGCTGAGCGTCAAGGGCTTTTAGTCTGCCATTCATTTCCAATAGCGACTCATTTACAAACCTCCAATGTCGAACATCAGCATCGGGATGGGCCATCATACTAGTCTCAAAACAATACAAAAGCAAGATGGGTAGCCCCGTCTTTTGTGCTTCAAATAGCGGTTCATGGTCGGTAAACCTTAAGTCACGCTTGAACCAGACAATGTTGATTTTTTGATTTGTCAAAATAATTTAATTAGCTATTATTTCAACTTTTTTTTTCCTACAAATGTTTTATTCTATTTATCTAAAGCGATAATTCTATCATAATATTGGGGAGGTATTAAAGCAATTTTTAGGTATTTATCCAATTTTATTTTTCTAGCAATTTTATAGATGAAAATCATAGGTTTTAGCAAGGAAACGCTGTTGGAATTTAATAGTTTTTTGATTTGGGTTGGTAAAATTAATTTTTGGCCTTCCAAAACTATTTGATATCTAAAACTTCCTAAATGTTTTTTGTATTGAGCAAATAAATCTACTGTAAATTGGCTTTTTGCTAAATTGTTTTCCATGTGCAAATTCCTGTCAATTAACCAATTGGTATAATTTTCAGGCAAATATTTTATATTCATTCGGAGGCCAACCCTTTTAAAAACGTCAAATATTTCCTCTTTTTCAACTTCATTTAGTTTCCTTTCAAGCAATTCAAAAGCCACAATTGAATAATCGATAAGCATGTAAAGCACATCCCGATAGGCCCAATCTGGAATTTTTTGCCCACGATTTATCTCCACTCTGTTGTGAATCGCTGACATTTTGTCGATTGCTTTTAAAGCACCATTCTCAGTTGAATAAATAATTTGTTTGGCATAATCCACTGTAGAAAATAACCTCCCAAGTGGATCTGAAGGCAGTTTTCCTGTAAAATACAGCCAATCGACGGCTTTGTTAAGTGAAAATTCTGCAGCAGCCCCACAAAAAATAAACAGAATGGTGTCGGCTTTCCCCCAAATTTGGCGGACAATTGAGGTTTCTGCGACGAATGGTTTTACCTCAATGTTTGGCTCTTTTTGAGAGGATAAATCGTCAAAATCATTCCGGCTACTTTTTGTCAATATATGATATGGGCACTTCACAATGAGTCTGATTTTGAGAAATAAATTGAACTAATTTGGAATTTACTTTTCATAATTGAGTAACACCTTTAAATATTTTGGTTAGTTTTTCCATTATTAGCTGAATTTGAAATAGTTACCGTTTGGTTTTATTATTTTTCATATTCATTTTTATTCAATTTAAAGTCGGAGTTTGGTAATTTCAAACCCCGACTTAAGTTTTTTTAAGATTGCTTCACCCCTAAATTCGCCCAATCAATTTTGCGAGAAATGTACATGGTTATGGCTAAAATGATAAATAATCCTATACTTCCGATGAGTAGGGCGGTGTCTTCCAATTGGATAATTACAAAAATAAATCCATAGAGTGCGAGCATAACTAAAGCTATAATCGTGGCTGGTCGTTTATTGCCAAAAATGCTTTTTGAATACCAAAATATAAGGCCAATCGTCATCAAAGTGGCAATTACATAGGCAATGTTAAAAGTGAAAAACTCGGAAATAGATATTAGTAAAGTATAAAAAATACACAAGGCTATACCAATGAGAATATAATTGAACGGATGTACTTTTTTTGAGTTTACAATTTCTGTAAAAAAGAATGCCAAGAAGGTCAATGAAATAATTAGGATGGCATATTTAGCTGAGCGACTTGATTTCTGGTAATTATCATTTGGTGAAATTAATTTCACCCCAAATGATGAGCTTTTTATGGTTGCTGGTGCGGTGTTTGTCCAATATTGCGAAAAATCACGATTCAGGTGCAATACTTTCCAACTAGCGGTAAAACCTTTTGCTGTTACTTCTCTTTTATCTGGCAAAAATGAACCGTTAAAACTTGGATTTGCCCAATTCGATTCTAAATGCACCTCAGTAGTTTTCCCTACCGGAATGAAATTCAATGATTCTGAGCCTTTAACATTAATTGAAAAGCTGAAATTGTTGCTTGATTTACCTTCGTTTTCTATGACGACCGGGGTATAAATACCTGAAATATTATTGTTTTCTTGCTCGCCAGTTCCAAAAACAAGTTCTTCACCAGAATTAAAATTTGATTTACTACCATTCCAATCTAATATTACTTCCTCTTCTAATCCCCTAAAATCGCTTAAGGTAATAATCACTTCAGCATCCTTCCAAATTATATTTTCGGATGAAACATTCATTTTTTGAAATGGAATTTCAGCAAAATTGCCTTTAAAATTCATTTGAGAGCGATATACCGTAATATCATAGATTCCACGACTTCGTTTTTCCGGATCTATCTTACCGGAAATCTCCAATTTATCTGGCAAGAAGTAGGCATATTCAATTTTCTTGTTTAACTCAACTTCTTTCTCGCCAGCTGCATTGAGTTTCTCTAACTTATTTATTTGAAAATAGGGAACCTTTAAAATGGGCCCAATAAATGATTGGCTATTACCCCACTTGGAGCTCACCTCTTCGATGGCTTCTGTTTCTCTCTCTTGGCGTTCGGTTATAAGAAATTGAACCATGCCAGTTGGGATTAATAATATCAATATTAAAAATCCAATAAAAACTCCTTTGATAATTGCAGAATTGCGTTCAATAAATGTGGGGATGCGAGTTTCGTTTTCCATTGTGTTAATTTGTTTTTGATTAAAAATATATAAAGTACTTTGAATTGCAAAGTTAATAATTATTAAAAAAGCCTTGTGAAGACTGTATTTCGAGTTCAGATTGACCTGATAATTCTTTAAATGCCTTTTATCAAGGCTTCCAATGCATTTAAATGCTCCTGAAAGGCTTGCTTACCAGCTTTTGTGGCTTGAAACGAGGTATTGGGTCGCTTGCCAATAAAGGCTTTTCTAATTTGAATATAATTTTCTTTTTCCAAAGCGGTAATATGTGAAGCCAGATTGCCGTCAGTAAGGTTTAGGGTTTCTTTCAACTCACCAAAATCCACCCAATCGTGTACCATTAGTATCGACATGATTCCTAATCGTATTCGATTTTCGAACGCTTTATTGATATCTGCAATTAAGTTTTTCATCTAGCCTTTGTGTTCTCTATACATTACAATGCCGTATATAATATGACAAACACCAAAGCCAGCACCCCAAAAAAGTAAGCCTAAATTCCAATCATTCACCATTCCACAGAGTAATCCTAGCACAATTTCAGCAAACCCCAAATATTTTACATTATCAAAAGTGTATTTGGAAGCATTCAATAAGGCTAAGCCATAAAATATAAGTGTCGCTGAATCTATGAGCTGGGGAGCATTTTGAAATAAAATTAAGCAAAATAGGCCGCCTGTTATCAACGGAATCATCATGCTTAGTAAAAGACGCTTTGATGTTTTATCCCATATTTTTAACCCTTTTTTCTTTGTTTGGCGTGCTGTAAAATAAATGGCAAAAATCAACGAAAATACCAGTACCAAAGCCCCATCAATTGCTAAAAATCTTACAAGTGGTGAATTTATTGAAATATCTGGATCAGCACTTTGAAGTTCACTCGCCACATTTATATAGGCAAAATATGCTCCAATCAAAGCAAAAGTTCCCGCAAATATACCTGAAAGGCCACTCAAGGATATGAATTTGGATGATCGCTCCATCAGGGAGCGGATTTCTGAAATGTCTTCAAGGTGCTGTTTCATCGATATGATTAATTTCTCAAATTACTTTGTGGTGCAAAGTAAAATAATATTTTTATATTATGCTAATATTTATCAGATTTTTTTGACTTTTTTTACAAATCAATTCAAAACCTCATAAACCATCATAGGTTTTACTTTGTTTTTGAGGCTAATTTCCCCAACTTCTTTAAAATGGAAAGATTCTTTTACTTTTAGATAGCCTGCTTCATTGATAAGAATTTGGCTAGGAGTAGCTGCTGATTGTAAGCGAGAGGCAATGTTTACAGTATCACCAATGACAGTATAGTCTAATCTTCTAAGACTTAATGAGCCTATATTTCCAGAAACCATCTCTCCGCTATTGATGCCTATGGATACTTTTGGTTTGAAATTATTTTCCTCTGAAAATGCAGGTAAATTTGCAATAGTATTTCTAATGGCTAGACTTGCATCAATGGCCCTATCCAAATGGAAGTCGTTTTTGAAAACTGCCATAATAGCATCTCCAATAAATTTATCGATAATTCCACCTTGGCTGATGATTTCTTTAACCATAATATCAAAATAGCCGTTCAGCAGCTT
>JAZKGO010000006.1:0-1309 GCA_040385875.1 Bacteroidota bacterium | reverse complement strand
TTTAAAACTAATTTTTCGAGTGCATCCCTGCCATTAACGGCAAAAACAAAATCGAAATACTGTTCTCTAATTTTCTGTCTAAATTTTTGTTTGATGAGAATCTCTAAATCTATCTCATCATCCGCCACTAATATTTTTATCATCAAATTGTAATTATTGTTCGGTCGTTCAAATTTTAAGGTAATGTTAAATTATGGTTCAAAATAGCTAAATTTTCAATTTATTCGTTTATAGCAATTAGTTTTTCTTTTAGGTTTCCAAAGTCAACAGGCTTTGTCAAAAAGTCATCTGCTCCCAAGCTTTTGGCTAATTCATAATTTTCGGTATCACCATAGGCTGTAATCATCATCACAACTGGGGGTGGTATATAGGATTTTTGCTTAATTGTTTTCAAAAGTTCCAAACCACTCATTCCTGGCATATTTATATCAGATAGTATCAATACCGCCTCATGATCATGAATGTTGAGGTACTGAAGTGCCTCCTCACCTGAAAAGGCAAAAACAAATTTTAAAATATTTTCTCTGATTTCTTTTCTGAAACGCTGTTCAAATAAAGTTTGAATGTCCTTTTCGTCGTCGACAACTAATATTTTCATTGGTTGGTTAAAATTAGGGGCAATTTAGTGTATTTTTTATTTAGGTCTATTTTTATTTTTAATATTACTTTTATTTCTTTGAATATTCTGGGATACTATTTTGTATTAAATTTAATTGTAGCCTTGGGTATTATTTCACCCAAATATCATTATTTTTTCTAACTTTGTCAAAACCTATTCCCTTATATATTAAAATTCTTATTGAATGGAAGATTCTGATTTGCCTATCCAAGTAAAAACTAAAAAAAAGAAAAAGAAGAAAGGTGGGAGAAGTACTGAAACAATGTTCAGAACCATGCTTACCAATTTGGTGCGACTCAGTAATATGGCCGACCAAAAAGCGGGATTAATGATTTCTGTCAATTCAATTATCGTTTCATTAGTGGTTTCCTTCCTATTTAATCGCCTAACCGAAAGCCGTGAATTGTTATTGCCTACCTTTCTATTGCTTTTGATTTGTTTAGTTACCATTATTTATTCAATTTTGGCTACAAGGCCCTCCGTTGATAAAAACATTGTAAATGAGGCTGATTTATTGTTTTTTGGCCACTTTGGATCTTTTTCGTTAGAAGATTATGTAAAATCTATGCGTGAACTAGTTTCCGATGAATACAACTTGCAAAACAAGATGATTGGTAATATTTATGCACAGGGCAGAGTTTTAGAAAAAAAGTATCAATATCTCAAAATTGCTTACACTGTTTTTATGGT
>JAZKGO010000005.1:0-5700 GCA_040385875.1 Bacteroidota bacterium | reverse complement strand
AAATAACATTACAAAATTAATAAGCAGAATAGTGCAATTTATTACCAATATTCTGCTATTGACTGACAAAATCAATCCATTTGATATAAAAAACCGTTATCAGAGTTCCTTTTACTAACAGCATTTCGATTTTGCAATTGATATTGAATGAATGGGGTTTATAATTTTTTTTTGAAGATCAAAACAGAAGTGTCACAATCTATAATCAGAAAATGACCAAAAAAATATTGAGTCAACTGACTCAATGATTACATTTATAAAAAGAGAGATATATTGAGAAGTACAAATTTTTAAATTACTCTCAAAGTGGAAGAAAAGGAAGTATTGATTGATAATGCTAAAGAATATTATCGTGACATCATAAAGTTGAACAAATAGGATGGAGATATTTTTTCACTAAATGCTTAGTGATCGCAATTTTGGAAGCCATAAATTCGGCACTAATAACCAGTAAGCTTATACAGAATGACTGCTTTTTTGAAGATTCAATTTTTTATTATTAATTCCCGACCCGATTCCTTTCTTCTTCATCCAATTTATTGTCAATTTTTCGAGTGTTTTTTCCGAAAATCATTGAATAGGTGAGCTTTACAACTTGATAAAGTGCGGTTTCGTCTCGCCAATTGGATACAGTGTTGATGTTGAAAACGATGGGTGTCATGCCACTTATATGGGTGTGAACGCTCATTGATTTGAGTAAATCGGGCATTTGAATTTGTAGATTTCCTTTATCATTTTTGAGCTTTTTGCCAATGCCTAGGTTCATCACTCCAAAGCCTTTTAATTTATTGGTGCCTTCAAAAAACGGCAAATTGTACCAGCCAGAAAGCTCAATTTCGAAGTTTTTGGGAAGCTGAATATTTTGTGAAAAATTGAAACTTTGAAACACAAAAGTTTTCTCAGTGGGCTTTAAACTATACGAAACTCGGTAATTGCGAAGCGACGTGCTGGTATTTAGCGAAAGTTTCCACCAGGCGGCAAATTGGATTGGATAGCCAAGAAAAAGATTGATACTCTTTTGATAATCAAGGTTTTGTGGAGAAGAAATTCCAATATCTTTACTAGCATTTGAGGTGATTTGGTAACGCAAAATCGGGTCCAAATCGTATCGAAACGACAAACCAATATTGAAATCTTTAAACGAATAATCCGATTTTAAGGCATCAGTAAGCGTGGGTTTTAGCAATGGATTACCTGAAAAAATAAAAGTTGGGTCGGTGTAAAAAAGGTTTGAAACCAAGTCGGCATAAGCAGGGCGGCTGATTCTTCGAGAATAATTTAGGCTAAAATTCGAATTTTCATTGATTTTATGGGTAAAAAGCACCGAAGGAAAAAACTGAGCAATTTTGAATGGTTTATCATCCCGATAGCTATCGGGATTTATGTCCCGATTCCAATATTCATACCGCATGCCAAGGTGCAAATTTGACTTCGAATTCAGCAAAAACTGAAATTGCGAATAGGCCGCCAAAAGATTTTCCTCACTATAAATGCTACTTTGTGAGCGAGGATCCACCACCCAATTTTCGCCTTCTTTTCGCTCCACTTTGCTGTCGTTAATATTTTCTGCTTTGCTATATTTTGCGCCAAATTCAGCGTCTATTTTTGTCCCAAATTTTGTTGAAAAATCCGCTTTCAGCACATTTACATTTATTTTGGAAAGGCTTTCACCCCTATTTCCAGTCGTGAAAATTGGATTTTGAGGTACTTTAGGATCATCCTGTTCGTCGGAATAAGCTGTGCTGATTAATGCTGGACTATCGTTACTATATTTTATAAAACTATAATCCAAATTCAGAGTTGATTTTTCTGAGATTTTATGTTTTATGAAAAATGAAGAAATGGCATTTTGCTTATCGGTTTGGCCGCTGGAAAGAGCATCCATTTTGATAAATTCGCCAGATTTTAGGTTGTAAGTACCTCCATTATTCACCAAATTTTGAGATTTATCAAAAGAAAAAATTACTTCTCCACCGATATTTGTTCGCTTATTTAGCTGATAGTCAGCACTTAAATTCACATTGTGGTTGTTTTGATTTCGCCTTCCAAAGCCATAAAATGTGTTCGATGTTTCACCCAAAATAAACGTACTTCCCGCCGTACCAAACCCCTCATAACCCGATCGCCGATAATCATGAGAAAATGAATAAGAAGCATTAAAATTAAGATTTTTAAAACCTTGAGAAAGCCCAATTGAGGTGACCGCTTTTTCACGAAAACCATAACCAGCCGTTGCCGAAAAATTGATTTTTGTGCCTAATATTTCACTATTTTTAAAAATAATATTAATGATTCCCGCTCCACCATCTGCATCGTATTGAGCTGTTGGCGAGGTAATTAACTCTATTTTTTCAATATTATCAGCAACTGTACTTTCCAGCAAATTCATCAATTCTTCCATGCTCATTTGCACTTTTCGGCCATTAAAAAGCATGGTTACACCGCTTTGTCCGTTCAGGCTAAATTGATTATTTCGTCTGTCAGTGATTACACCAGGCAGCCTTTCTAATACTTGCAAGGCTTTGCTACCTTTGGTCATCAAGCTGCTTTGAATATTGATTATTTTACCCGTTGGAGTGGTTTCTATTAATTGCTTTTTTGCCGAAACAGTTACTTCATTCAAAGCATTATTTTCATCATCAAGAATAATATTTTCAATCTCAATATTTTCAGATAAATTACTGATTACAAATACTTTAGAAGAATAGTTTTTATAACCAATACTGCTAATTTTCACGAAAACGCTCCCGAATTTTGTGGCTTTTATGGAAAATTTACCCAACTCATCTGTGGAACTTCCAGCAATAATTGTGGAATCTTGAGAGTCATACAAAACCACATTGGCGAAGGGGATTGGCTGGGCTTTAGCCGTTTTCACCACTCCAGTTATTTGCCCAAAAGCCTGAATACCAGCCAAAAAGAATAAAAAAAATAGTAATTTCATTTTCGTTCGATTTTTTCTTCAAACTTAATGAGTTGGATTTTACTATTTTTTAAGGATTGATGAAGTGTTGGGTTTTATTGATGAAATGCAGCGGTAACTTATTCAGTAAAACTCGTAAAGGTTTTTCCATCAAATCGGTGCAATATTGTTTCTCTCGTTCCCACCCAAAGAGCTCCTGTTCTATCTTCTAAAATTGACCAAACAGAATCATTGATTAGTCCGTCTTTTGTGGTAAAACGAGTGAAAGATTTACCATCGTAACGGCTAAGTCCATCACCACCAAACCAAAGGTTTCCCTTTTTATCTTCTATAATTCGTGTAACTGGACTATTAGATAAACTTTCATATTTTGTAAATGATTTTCCATCATAGCTATACACGCCTTTCCAACTACTGAACCAAATATTTCCATTTTTGTCTTGCAAAACAGGCCAAGCCCAATTATCACCATCTGGTTTTAGATTGGTTATAGATTTGCCTCTTGCCCTGAGCGAAGCCGAAGGGTCGTAGCGAAACACACCTTTGTTACATCGCCCGCCAAACCAAAAAATACCTGCTTTGTCTTCAAAAATATATTCCATTTTAAAAATACAATCTGTTGAGTCATCAGTTACTTTGAAAAAGTTAAATGATTTTCCACCGGTCCTGAGCTCTGTCGAAGGGTCATAGATATAAACACCATCAAATGTGGCGAGCCATAGCCTCCCACTTTTGTCTTGCATAATACTCCATACTTCATGCCTATTAGATGGAATATATTTTCGGAAAGGGATTTGAATTTCAGCAAATGTTTTACCGCCTGTCCTGAGCGAAGCCGATGGGTCGTAAACAACAAGTCCGGCATCAGTACAAATCCAAATTTTACCATCTTTATCTTCCAAAATATGGTTGACTGCATTATGGTTTAGTCCGTTTGAAGTTGTGAATTGAGTAAACGTTTTTCCGTCATATTTAAAAAGACCATCTCCCGTGGTGCCAAACCAAAGGTTACCGGCTTTGTCCTGTAAACTGCAATGAACATTGTTCCCTTTATCATTTTGAAGGCCCAGATTTTTTATTAGCTTGGGTTTACCGACAGCTATTATTTTTGGCTCATTCACCTTTTCTTTTGGTAAGTCTTTTTTTACTTGTCCGTTGCAGGAAGTTCCAAACATTAATATTGTTAGAAAAGTAAAAGATTGCGTTTGTGAAAAATATTTTTTCATTATTGAAATTCTAGCTAATGTTTTTTTGCTATTTGTTGATATGAAGTAGTTTTGCGATGACTGATATAATTTTTTCCAGCAATTTATAATATTTTATGCAAAATCAGCTTAATCACAAGTGTAGAATCAGGATGAACGTTTGGTGGATAGCCAGTGCGTTTTACCAAATAGGGCGGAGCAATTATTTTTTTGATTTCACCAGTTTTCATGCCCAAAAGGCCTTCATCAACCGCTTTTGTGGCTTGGTAGCCACCAATTTTCACTTTTACAGGACTTTTAGTGTTTTCGTTGGAATACAAAACCTTACCATTTCGGTAAGAAGTGGTTTCAAATAATAAGATTTCTTGCCCCGTTTTGGCTTTTGGGCCAGTTCCTTTTTGTAAAATTATCGACTGCAAACCAGATTTTGAAGTTCTCATTTTTGAAGTTGAACAGCCCAAAAATATCAAAATCAAAGCTGAAAAAAGGTACTTTATTGAAGAATTTTTTGGTGAAAATTTCATTTTAAAATATTAGCTTTTTTTGATTTAAATATTACCAAAAGTATAAAATAGCCTTTCTAAAAATGTAAAAAATATGTAAAAGAGTGTAAAAATGTGATAGCCAAAGTCTTATTTTTTGGCAAAAAAGCGAAGTTAAGAACCCCAATTTCAATCAATTCCCAGCCAATTCTTGCAACTTTGGAAACTATGATTAAATTTGAAATTGCTAAACGAAATTTTCAAAAATGATTATAAGAAAAACCGCAAACTTAAAAGGAATTATTAGCTTTGCTGGTCACCATATTATTTGGCTAACAGCTTGGGCAATAATCGTTGCCAGCATCTATTATTTCACGTCTTTTATCACGTTTACCATTCCTTGGCTACCCATTTCGTTAATCGGCACGGCGGTGTCGTTTTATGTCGGTTTCAAAAATAATCAAGCTTATGATAGGCTTTGGGAGGCCAGAAAAATTTGGGGCGGAATTGTGAACAGCAGCAGAGCTTGGAGTACGATGACAAAGAATTTCATCACTCAATCCAAGGAAAATCCTATCACCAAAAACGAATTGTATGAGCACAAAGAACGAATTATTTTCAGGCATATCGCATGGATTTATAGGCTACGAAGCCAGCTTTTAATACCGACTTCTTGGGAACATGTGAGCTTACGCCACAGCTTTGGCGAGTTTGGCAAAAAACGTCGAGAGAAGTTTGGGGTCGGGCTTTTTAAAGACGAAATTACGCTGGTTCATCTGGAAAATTATTTGCCAGAAAATGAAATACCCACACTTGCCGATTTTGCCAATACGGCCACGCAAATCATCGACAAACAATCAGAAGATCTTGCAAAATTAAGAGCACTCAATCTGATTGATGATTTCAGGCAAATGGAAATGCAAAAAGTTTTGGGCGATTTTTACAACTTTCAAGGAGCGGCCGAACGCATCAAAAAATTCCCGCTTCCACGCCAATTTGGCAATATGAGTTTTGTTTTTATCTGCCTTTTTATCTTTATGCTGCCCTTCGGCATGGTTTCGGAATTCAGCAAACTTGGCGACTGGGGCAT
>JAZKGO010000004.1:115277-160980 GCA_040385875.1 Bacteroidota bacterium | reverse complement strand
GAAGAGCATCAAATTTATAAAAAAATATCAGTATAAGCATCCAATTTCATCGATAAGTCGATTAATGGATTTATACTGATATTTACTTTTACTCAAACAAAGCGCAAATTTTGCTAAGCAATTAAGGAGAATAATAGCTAAACTTTATGGATGGTTAATTATAGCTTACCGGAATCACTATTTTATTATTCAAATTAATTCTCATGCCATCTTCGCTTATTTTAGAAATAAAATTTTTGTTAACGATATAGCTTTTATGCACTCTTTTGAATGCTAAATTATTTGAAAGATAGTCTTCAAATTTTTTCAGATTATAAGCCACAAGCTTGCTGGTGCCATCCGAAAAATAGATGTTCGAATAGTTCTTATGAGCCTCCAAGTGGGTAATTTGGTCTGGATTACCCAAAAACTTCATGAGATTATATGTCGTACTTTTCATAAAAATTATTATATTAATGGTTGTTTTCTCTATATCAACTCAAATATAATAAATATAATTATGATAATACCCTATTTTTTTTATATTTTTTTTATATTTCTAACAATTGTTTACACAGGACTATAGTGTCAATTTTTACAAAATTGAAAATATTAGTTTAGAAATCATTTTCTTGAGGAAAGGAATGCTTCTAAAGGATGAACAAAGGACCAAAAAATTACTTTTCAAATAAGAATGGGAGTGAAAAAAGTGAGGGTTAATTGTGCTAAAATTAAATAAATAGGAGTCTGGTTATTTTTTCAATCAGAAAAATATTGAGTACGTCTAAATCAAAATCAGTTGTTATTCTCTTAAAAAATTAATGGTGAAATAAGGCAATCAATTATAGTTTTTGAGTTCATAATTGATTTTGAAAGTCACTTTTACCTTTTCGGCGATTTCTTCGAAAACAATTTTGGGAATATCGATATTGTAATCAGCAAGAGAAACCTCAAAAATGCTATCAATCATAATTTTCTTTTCTTTTATGGTAGCACTTCCTTTTAACGTTTGATTCCGTTCCACACCATGAATAGTGATTTTGCCAGTCGAGGTCACTTCATATTTCCCATCCTTAGAAACATCGATATTTTCATTGATTTTGCCTCTATAGGTAGCAAACGGATATTTTTCAGTTTCTAAATAGTTTTCATTAAAGTGCTCCTGCATTAATTTATTGGGGAAAATAAAGCTTTTTACAGGTATTTTAATGGCTATATCTTTGGTTTCCAGATTAATTAATGAAGTGGTGGCCGTGTTCTCTGCCTCGATGTCCCGAAGAGGGGTTTTCGAAAAAAAGTTGATATTCGAAGTTTTTGATAGATATATTTTTTGGGAGAATGAGCTATAACTGTTGACACTTACCAATAAAAAGATTTGCAAAAAATATTTTTCCATCATTAAATATTTACCATTTTTAAGTAAATACGGAAAAAAAATCAATTTAGTGCCCCATGAAAAAGTTTTAAATAATAATAGTTCTGAAATTACAGATAGACTCTATTGCCAAATAATGCAGAACCGATTCTTACTAAAGTACTTCCTTGGTCTATAGCATATTCAAAATCGCCACTCATGCCCATTGACAGCTCTGCAAGCAATACATTTTCAGGGGCCAATTTTTGATTTAAAGAGTCAAAAATCGACTTCAGTCTTTTAAATTCTTGGATAATTAGCTCAACCTTTTCGGTATTTGAAGCCATACCCATTAAGCCCACAATCTTTATATTTTGCAAACTTTTCAGTTCTTCCGAATCCATCAATTCAAGCAATTCAGGCTCGTCTAAACCAAATTTTGTTTCCTCGGAGGCAATATAAACTTGTAATAAGCAATTGATAACTCTCTGATTTTTAAGTCCTTGCTTATTAATTTCTTGAAGCAATTTGAATGAATCAACAGAGTGAATAAGACTCACAAATGAAGCAATATATTTTACTTTATTTGTTTGTAAGTGTCCAATCATATGCCATTCAATATCTTTTGGTAATGCTTCGTATTTTTCGACCATCTCCTGAACTTTGTTTTCTCCAAAACATTTCAAACCCAATTGATAAGCTAATTTTAATACCGAAATAGGTTGCGTTTTAGTAACAGCAACCAGCCTTGCAGAGCTACCAGATAACTTTTGATTGATTAATTTTATATTATTGGCAAGGGAGTCTAACATAATATTTTGTTTTTTTACACAAAAATGGTATTTTTAGCCGCAATATCTTGTTTTGAGAAAAATCAAATTGAGGTTTTACAATAAAAATTAGCCTATTTGACAAAATTGGCTAAAAACTTTAAAATTATTAGCTAATAATAGTAATTTTTTAGTTTTTAATAAGTTGTATAAGCCTAGTAAGTATGGAGAGCTCTTCAACTAAAACAATAAATAAACTACTTTTACCATTATGGATACTTCCCAAAAAAACGAGAAAAATACAAAGTATTTTTGGGCCGCAATTGCAGTTTTAACCCTCTTGTCGGCAGGTTTGGGATATTTGTATTTACAAGAAAAGAAAATTAACGATCAAAAACAGGTAAAAATTGATCAACAAATTAAAGAGCAAGTATTAGCTGGCTCGAAGTTGGATTCAATGAGTCGAGAATTGAATCTAAAAATACAAGAAGTGCAAAACTTAGGAGGTGATATCGGCTCATTGCAGCAAATAAAATCAGATTTAGAAGCAGATAAAAAACTCTTAATGAATCAGAAAAGCTTAAATATTAAGTCATTTGAGGCAAAAATTAAGAATTATGAAATGTTGTTGGCTCAAAAGGATGTGGAAATTGTAAAATTGAGAGAAGAAAATGGAATGCTCACTTCTCAAAATCAAACCCTTAACTCAGAAAATACTGGCCTAAAATCTGATAAAATTAAACTAGCAGACTCAATCAATACGGTTTCAGCCAAAAATAAAGAGCTTTCTGAAAAGGTGACATTGGCCTCCGCTTTAAGAGCTGAGACTATTAATGTGTATGCCGTTTCGTCACGTGGCAAAGAGCGAGAAGGAGGGTCATACAATGCCAGAAGAGTTGATAAAATTAGAATTTCGTTCCATTTGGTGGATAATCCACTTACTAAACAGGAAGAAAAAGAGATAATAATCCGATTATTAGATCCAAGTGGAACCATCATCTCGGATATGGCTACCGGCTCGGGGATATTTACTTATAACGGGCAAGAGACCATTTATACTGCCAAAAAACGTGAGCAATATACTAATTCTCATCAACTGGTTGAGTTTCTCTATTCAAGAGGCCAGGAATATAAGCAAGGCAAATACAGTATCGAATTGTATTGCGAAGGGTATAAAATAGGCCAAGGAAGTTTTGATGTAAAATAATCGCTATTTTATTGATTTTCAGATAATTCCAACCATCTAAGCTCCTTCTCATCCTGTATACTATTTAACTTTTCTATTTTAGAAGCGATGTCTGTCAATACTTGAAAGTCTATTTCGCCAGAGTTTATTTTTGAGTTTAATTCAAGTTTCTCGGCTTCAATTTCTTCGATTTCCTTTCCGAGAGTTTCAAATTCTTTTTGCTCCTTAAAGCTTAGCTTTCGTTTTTCTGATGTATCAAGAGCTTTAGTTTCAACTATCTGAGGCTTTGTATTTTGCGGTTTTGGTTCAAACTCTTTGTTTGCCAAAGCTTCACGATAGTCAGTATAATTGCCTGGATAATTCCTGATTTTGCCATCCCCTTCAAATACAAAAAGATTTTCAACTAGGCGATCCATAAAATACCTGTCATGGCTCACTAACAATAAGCAACCACCAAATTCCATCAGAAAATCCTCTAAAATATTTAGCGTTTGAATATCAAGATCATTGGTTGGCTCATCCAAAATCAAAAAATTCGGGTTTTTAATGAGCACCTTCATCAATTGCAGGCGTCTCTTTTCTCCACCTGAAAGCTTCGAAACAAGATTATACTGTACCTTAGGTTCAAATTTAAAATGGGTTAAAAATAAAGAAGCGGAGATGGTTTCGCCAGTACCAACTGTAACTACTTCGGCTATTTCTGTGATGATATCAATTACCCTTTGTGACTCGTTAAACTCAAAATCGTTTTGAGTATAATATCCAAAAGTGGTGGTTTCTCCTTGCTCAATAGTACCTGAATCAGGTGCCAAAACCTGAGTAAGTAGGTTCAAAAATGTGGATTTTCCCACCCCATTTTTTCCAATTACCCCTATTCTATCTTTTCTTTTGAATATATAACTGAAATTGTCAACCATTTTTACGCCATCAAAAGACTTCGACAAGTGATTCATTTCCAGTATTTTACTACCTTGACGAGTCATTTTCACATTTAAGGTTACGGCAGAAGTATCTTTTTTTCCAGAAACTTTTTCTTCCACTTCATGAAAGGCATCTATCCTATATTGAGCTTTTGTGCTCCTTGCCTGTGGCTGGCGGCGCATCCAATCCAATTCTTTTTTGAACAAGTTTTTAGCTTTGTCCATTTCAGCTCCTTCAATCAATTCTCTTTCGGCCTTTTTCTCTAAAAAATAAGAATAGTTTCCCTTATAGCTGAACATTTTGCCGTTGTCAAGCTCCACAATTAGGTTACATACTTTATCCAAAAAATACCGATCGTGAGTTACTAAAAGTACCGTAATATTAGCTGATGAAAGGGTTTGTTCTAACCATTCGATGGTATCCAAGTCCAAATGGTTGGTAGGCTCATCAAACATCATTAAATCGGGCTCCTCAATTAATATGCGAGCCATTGCTACACGTTTACGTTGCCCGCCTGATAGTTGTGAAACGGGTTTTTCAAAGTCATGAATACCCAGCTTGCCTAATATTTGTTCCACCTTACTTTCATAATCCCAAGCCTGGTTTTCCTCCATGGCAATTAAGGCTTCAGAAAGTGCGTCGTTATCATGCGAAATCAGGGCCTTCTCGTACTTCTTAATTGCCTGAATAACTGGGCTATTCCCTTCAAAAAGTGTATCAATTACTGATAACGATTCATCAAATTCTGGGTTTTGCGATAAATAGCCCACAGTGATACCTCTTCTGGTACTGATATTACCACCAGTTTCAGGGTCAATTTTGCCAGCCAATATATTCAACAAGGTAGTTTTGCCGGTGCCATTTGCCCCTACTAAGGCTATTTTGTCTCCTTTTGATATTCCAAAATTTAAGTTTTTGAAAAGATAACGGTCACCAAAGGTTTTGGATAGGTTTTCACCTGATAAGTAATTCACTGAACTTAGATGTTAGATTTTGGATGTTAAATATTAGGGTTTGTAAACGATTATTGAATTACCCTACTATCGCAATATATCAAATTTTATAATTTTTTTTAGAAGTATTCAGATTTCATTTCGATGTTAAAAATATAAGCATAAATGTAGACAAACCAACCAAGCATCTAACTTCAAACATCGAACATCTATTCTAAATTTTTGCCACTTTATCCCTTAAATAAAAGTCAACAAGAACTAGCGCTGCCATGGCCTCCACTATAGGTACTGCACGTGGCACCACACATGGGTCATGCCTCCCTTTACCAGAAACAATCACGGTATTACCCTCACTATCAATACTTTCCTGATCTTTCATTATGGTGGCTACTGGCTTAAACGCTACTCTAAAATAGATGTCTTCACCATTTGAAATACCTCCTTGAATACCTCCCGAATGGTTGGTTTTGGTATTTATTTGACCGTTCGTTTGAACAAATTCATCATTATGCTCTGAGCCCAGCATTTCAATACCTGCAAACCCTGAGCCATATTCAAAACCTTTTACCGCATTGATACTCAACATGGCTTTTCCTAATTCAGCATGTAGTTTATCAAAAACTGGCTCACCTAAACCTATCGGCACTCCTGTGCAAACACATGAAACCACCCCTCCTACTGAATCTCCATTTTTTCGAATTCCGTCAATATACTCAAACATTTGAGCGGCTAGTGCTGGGTCAGGACATCTCACTGCATTTTCTTCGGCCAATGCCAAATTTAACTCCTTATAATCTTGAGTTAATTCTAACTTACCTACTTTTGAAACATACGCAGTAATAGAAACGCCTATTTTTTGCAAAATTAATTTGGCAATTGCCCCAGCAGCCACTCTAGCGGCTGTTTCCCTTGCCGAGCTACGCCCACCTCCTCTATAATCTCGATTTCCATATTTGGCATCGTAGGTAAAGTCGGCATGAGAAGGCCGATATTGATGCGCAATATGGGCATAGTCTTTAGAACGTTGATCACCATTATTAATCAACAAAGCTATTGGCGTACCGGTGGTCTTTCCTTCAAAAACTCCTGAAAGCACCTGAAACTCATCTGCCTCCTGACGTTGCGTAGTGATTCTAGATTGACCTGGTTTTCGCCTATCCAACTCATTTTGAATAAATTCATTATCAAAATTAACACCCGATGGGCAACCATCTATCACCACACCAATGGCTGGGCCATGAGATTCACCAAAAGTGGAAATATTGAAAATTTTACCGTAAGTACTCCCCATTATTGTTATTTTTTAGTTGGCCAAATTATATAAACCATGGCAACCAGCATAATTATTATCAAAAAATTGGCCCATTTTAAAATGATTGCTCGATAGTCAAATTCCGTTTCATCGCTTTTCAGATTGGCAATATTTTCAAATAAATCATCTTCAATTTGAATCTGCTCATTTTCTATTGAAATATCTTTACCTACTACTTCAATTTGTTTCTCAGCTCTTAATGTTTCATACTTTTTGGTACGAACGTTAAAATAGTTGATAAAAAAGCGATCTTTCAAACTAAACTTTCCTGCAAATTTAGGCACAATATCAAAGCTAAACGACTTTTCAGGGATTAGTTTTCCTAAATTGTTGGTTATTTGTTGTATTTCCTTCGGTTCATATATTTCAAAAAGGGAATCGCTTAGTGATTCTGGAAATTTAATGACGGATAAATTACCCGACCCCCTGATCTTAAAAGTATAATTAAAACTCTTACCTGTTTGTACTTTTTCTTTATCAATCGCCTCTTCTAATTGAAAGTCACCCACAAAATCAGTGGTAAAATTATCATTTTTGGGAAGCTGTAAAGGCCTGATTGTGACTGCTTTAGAAAAATAGTTTTTATAATCCTCCATTTTTCTATCACTCACTTCCTGATCTTTGGCAATTTTATATTTGAGCATTTGCCATTTTAAAGCGGGTATTATTATTGGCTGATTGTTGAAGGGATAATACATTGCCTGAAAAATTTTATACTGGAAATACTTTTTCTTCCCAATTTTGATTAATCTATTTCCCTTTATCTCCGAAATACCTAGGTTTTCTTCCCAGCAATTTTTGGGTCTAATTTTTTGTAAAATTGCATCTAATTGTACATTTTCGTTGACAAAATCCATTTCAGCTTTATTGTTTTGAGAAATGTAAAATGCTACTGTTATCAAGAATCCTTCACCTACATAGGGCGACAACTTATTGGAAGTAAGCGCAAAAAAAGCATCATCTTTTACATCAATAAATTCATAGGCACTTCCATCAATAAAGTCTTTAAAATTCTCCTCTGTTTCATCGATTTCTGAAGACAAAACATTCACAGAAACGTTAGTAACCACAACTGGCTGGTCGTTGACAATTATACTAATATTTGAAATGACAAAAACACCAATTTTGGTAGGCAAATACTCTTGACTTACTTTTTGATCAATCGTAGTTTTACCATTTATAGTAACTGGGATGGCTGTATAGGCAACGGTTCTTTTTTTGAATCCTACTAGCTCAGGAAACTTACATTTTGGCCTATTTTCGTCGTTTTTAACAATTATTGAAACCACAAAAGGTTCATTCAATTTTATCTTATTTTCTCCTATCTCAACAATTGGTTTGAGCTCTTGTCCATAAAAAATATACGGATTAAATAGGATAAAAAATAAAAGAAGAATTTTCAAATTTTTATTAAATTTAATCGTTAAAATCAAATACAAAACTATAACATTTGTAAACCTTTTAATTCAATAACCTATGACAATTACCCTTCTAGAATACTTCAAAATAATTCTTGAAAAAGTAAGTTTTGATGCCAAATTATTTGAAAAAGAACTCCGAAAAGCAATTTGCCAACTCATAAAATCTGATTTAATCGCTCTGAAAAGGTGGTGCATAGAGCAATTTGGCAAAAAATACCGTCAAATAATAAAATCTGTTTTTGGCTCCATTTCTTTCAGAAAAAGAAAAAAAACGCCCTTGATAGACTAACGGCTAAATTGAAGTCTTTGACCCTTTTTTTCAGTTATCCAATTTCCATCGTCCCAGACAAGATTACCTGAAACAATGGTTTTGGATATACTGTTTTTGAAGGTATGTCCATTCAAAGGTGACCACCCGCATTTGAATGCAATATTTTGATTTGAAACGGTATAGTTTTTATTTTCCAACAATACCAAATCAGCCCAATAACCCTCTTTTATATATCCACGTTTTTCAATTTGAAAAATAGTGGCTGGCGAGTGACTCATTTTTTCCACCATAAATTCAATTGAAATTTTACCTTCAGCCACAAACTCAAGCATCATTTGCAATGAATGTTGCACTAAAGGTAGGCCTGAAGGAGCATTCCAATAATTATTTTGTTTTTCTGCCCACGTATGCGGGGCATGATCTGTAGCAATAAGGTCGATCCGATTGTCAATTAATCCTTGTAAAATAGCTTGTCGGTTACCGTCCGCTTTAATGGCTGGGTTACATTTAATTTGGTTTCCTAAAGTCTCATAATCATCCGCCGAAAACCATAAATGATGTACACAAGCCTCTGAAGTAATTTTTTTATCCACTCCATTTTGTTTTATTTCAAATTTAGCCACCTCTTCTGCGGTAGAAATATGCAAAATATGTAATCTGGTTTGGTGTTTTTGAGCCAAAGAAATAGCCAAGTCGGTGGAAAGGGTACAGGCTTCAACATTACGAATTAACGGATGGATTGAGGCTGGTGCATTTTCTCCATATTTTTCCTTAAAAACTTCCATATTTCGTTTGATGGTGGCTTCATCTTCGCAATGCGTAGCAATGAGCATCGGGCTGTTTGCAAAATAAGCTTCCAAAACGGAAGGCTCATCCACCAACATATTGCCAGTCGAAGAACCCATAAATATCTTTAAACCACAAATAGATTTAGGATCGGATTGGAGTGCTTCTTTCAAATTGTCGTTGGAGCAGCCCATATAAAAGCTATAATTAGCTAAAGATGTGGTTGAAGCTATGTCATATTTATCCTGCAAAAGTTTCTGAGTCAATGCATTAGGAATCGTATTTGGCATCTCCATAAAACTAGTAACCCCACCCGCCACCGCTGCTGCTGCTTCAGTACCTATGGTTGCTTTATGGGTAAGGCCAGGCTCCCTGAAATGTACCTGATCATCAATTACACCTGGTATTAGATAATTCCCTTTTGCATCAATTATCTTTTCAGCGTTGAGGTGGCTGAGCTTTCCAATTTTTTCAATAAAACCATTTTTAACTAAAATATCTCCTTCCGAAGTTATTCCTTCGTTTACAATTTTAGCGTTTAATATAAGAATTGACATAGCCATAAGCCATCAAAAGGCGAATTTAAAAGTACTTATTTAAAAAAGATTTATCATTTATTTAACAAAGCAAACTCTTTGGCAAAATAGGTCAATATTACTTTGGCCCCCGCTCTTTTCATGGCTGTAAGGCTCTCAACCATTGCCTTTTGTCCATCAATCCATCCATTGGCAGCTGCCGCTTTGACCATTGCATATTCACCAGAAACATTGTAGGCAGCAATAGGAATATCAAAATTTTGATTTAATATTTTGATAATATCCAGATAAGCTAAAGCGGGCTTAACCATCAAAAAATCGGCTCCTTCGTCATAATCAAGCTCAGCTTCAATAATTGCTTCCCGGCTATTAGCGGGATTCATTTGATAGGTCTTTTTATCGCCAAATTTAGGTGCCGAATCCAATGCATCACGGAAAGGGCCATAAAATGCAGAAGCATATTTAGCTGTATAGGCCATAATGCTCACATTGGTGAAATCTTCGTCATCCAATATTTCTCTCAAATAACCTACACGACCATCCATCATATCAGATGGCCCAATAATATCGGCGCCAGCTTGAGCTTGAGCCAAAGTCATTTTTCCTAAAATCTCTAATGTTTCATCATTGAGAATTTTGCCGTTTTCAACCAATCCATCGTGGCCATCTGAACTATAGGGATCCATGGCTACGTCAGTCATAATACAAGCCTCAGGGTACTTACTTTTTATTGCATGAATGGCTTCCAAATAAAGGCTTCCCTTTCGATGGCTTTCAATGGCAAACTTATCTTTTTTATCATCCGAAAGGTTTGGAAAAAGACAGAAAGTATTGATTCCCAGATCAATACAGGTCCCAATTTCGTCAGAAAGTTTGTCTAATGAATATTTATAAATGCCTGGCATTGACTTTATTTCAACCGCTTTTTGTTGGCCTTCCAATAAAAACATTGGAAAAATAAAATCTTTTAGACTGATGGTAGTTTCTTCAACCATGGCTCTAATTGCGGATGATTGACGAAGACGGCGTGGACGACGGGTGATATTAAAGTGCATCGAATTGGAATCTATTTTTTTCACAAAATTAGTGAAGAAATAGTGGATTGGGTAGAATTAAATATTGAATTCTAAAATACTAGTTCAATTTGTGAATTAAAATCAAATCTAGTGGTTTGATTTGATTGATTATTTTGGAAAATTGGAATCCAATAATTATTTGTTTTATCCGAAGTTCTGATTTTTTTCAAGATACTTTAAGAAAAACTCATTACAAGATTTACCCCACCTGAAGTTTAAAACCTTCCCCATGCAAGTTCACAATTTGGACGGATTCATCGGCCTTTAAAAATTTACGAAGCTTGGTCACATATACATCCATGCTCCGAGCGTTGAAGTAGGAGTCGTCGCCCCAAATAGATTTCAAAGCAAAGCTTCGGCTTACTGGCTTACCGAGGTTCTCACAAAGCATTTTCAAAAGCTCCGATTCTTTACCAGTGAGCTTGGCAGGTTCGCCATTTCTAATAAGGCTTTGGTGCTCATAATCAAAAAGATAGCTGGCAAATTTGAAAGTTTTAGCTACTTCTATTTCTCCATTTCCTTTCCTTCTCAAAATCGCTTGCATCCGTGCCATTAACTCTTCCATACTAAAAGGCTTGGTCATATAATCATCGGCACCCAATCGAAAACCTTGTAAGGTGTCCTCTTTTTGAGATTTGGCGGTTAAAAAAATGATTGGGACTTCTTTGTCGCTCATTCTGATTTCTTTGGCCAACGTAAATCCGTCCTTTTTAGGCATCATTACGTCAAAAATGCAAAGATCGTATTGGCCTTTCACAAAAAGGCTCAAACCTTCGTCGCCATCATGGCCTAAATCGGCCTCAAAGCCTTTGATACTTAAATATTCTTGCAATAAAAGCCCCAAATTGGGGTCGTCTTCAACCACTAATATTTTTGCCATATTTATATCATTAATGTTCGGTGTACCTTTTATTATGCATTGAAGGAAGTCCGATTCAGTTTAGATTGTATTTTGAAATTAAAAAGATCAAGCAATAAGTCTTTGTTTCTGAGGTAAAAAAAGTTCGAAGGTACTCCCTTCTCCCAAACTACTATTTACTTTTATGGTTCCGTGATGCTCCTCTACCATTTTTTTTACATAACTCAACCCCAATCCAAAACCTTTCACATCGTGTAGATTCCCCGTTGGCACTCGATAAAATTTTTCAAAAATACTTCTTTGTGCCTCCTGGCTTATCCCAATGCCATTATCAATAATGCTAATTAAAATTCCAGTTTCCACATTGTCACTTTCCACCTTTATTTGAGGGTTATTTTTTGAATATTTGATGGCGTTGTCCAACAAATTAAATACAATATTGGTAATATGCACGCTATCAGCTTCAATTATTGGAAGTTCGGCTTTGAGATCCAGCTCAATATTGCCGTTTTTTAATTCGATTTGTGGGGAAATATTTTCGACCACGTTTTCAATTAGTTCGTGAATATCAAGTGATCCCAATTTCATTTTCACATCGCCTTTATCCAACAGCGCAGTTTGCAATACTTTTTCAACCTGGGTGCCCAATCTTTTGTTTTCGTCACTAATAATTCCTAAATAACGGCTAACTACTTGTGGATTATTGCCCATGTCTTTATCATTGAGTACTTCGCAAGCCAATGAAATAGTAGAAATGGGCGTTTTGAACTCGTGAGTCATGTTATTGATAAAATCATTTTTGATTTCCGCCAATTTTTTTTGCTTTAAAATGGTATTTACCGCAATATAAAAGCAGACCAATACGATACCAATCATGGCGATTGACCCCAAAATATTCATCCAAATACTTCTCAAAAGGAAAGTTTTACGATCGGGGAAGTACACCAAAAGCTTGTTGTTGCCATTGAACATATCGTTGGGGAAAAGATTGGCCTGATAGCCTTCACTTTTAATAATTTTTTGAGCTTCAAGATTAAGCTTAGGCGATGATAAATAATGCAATTGGCTGGTATCATTACTCAATGCTATGCCATATTCCATCGGAATATTATACCCTCTCTGCAAGATCTCACTATGAAGCATCGAATCCAAACCAATTTTATTGATACGCTCAGAAATAGGCCTTTCTTTCAGCAAATAATCCCCAAAAACATCTTTCATAATTTCTGATTTTTGGGATAATTTAGTCATTTGTTCTGACGAAATATTTTGATTTTCAGCTACAATTTTTTGCTTGTTACTTGGCCAATTCTTAGTCCTATTTTTTGCCTTTTTTAAGGGCTTAGTCATTTCATATTTATTGAAAGAAACACTATCGACAAACGCTTTTTGGTAAGCTTCCATTTGTTTTCCCACAAACTCATTGAATTCATAAATCGACTCGATATCATCTAAATTGGGGTTTTGTACATCAAACTGGATACTTATTTCGTTGAGCGGCAAGGATTTACCAAAAAAATGAATTGGCCCAAAATTAAGCACATCGGACTGAGCACTGTGTTGTAGGTCATCAATTGAATGCGAGGCTATCGCTTTATCCTCCTCCAGAATTCTATTCTTAATTTTAGGTGTTTTCCTTACAGGCTTTGACCTTGAGATGGCCAAAAGCTCCTTCCTTTTTTGATCCTCTAGAGTCTTTTTTTGAGTGATATAAATGAGCTCCTGCTTTTCAAGTTTTCTGATTACCTCTTGCATGGCTTCCCGTACATTGGCCCCAAAAACCTCATTATTGGATCGATTGATATAGCCTATCCAATATACCTGAAAGGCTATTAAGGCTAATGACGATAGAGCCATTAATGAAATTATAATACGGATTTTGAACTTTGACATACTCCTAATTCACAAAAATTCATTTACATTTCTCAAAATTAATTTTAATAGTGAATACAAAACTCGTTTTAACATCTTTTAACACAGGCATTTTAACATCTTTTAACAGGCTTTAACTTTTCAAGATTTTTGTTTCAACTATGTTTGTATCGTACTTTTAGTAAAGGGATAGTACACAAAATGGATGGGCGATTAAAAATGCTCATCCATTTTATAGAATTTTAGCAATCTAAATATTAAACACATGCAAACTCTAAAAAAAGCACTTAGCATTACATTCATCTTAGCATCAGTAGTTGGCTTTGCTCAAACCTCCATTAACCAGGACGTATCCATGGAAAATGGAAAAATAAGAATACAAGTTACCAAGGAAGAGAATGGCAAAAAGGAAATTTTTGATCAAACTTATAATGCTGAAGGGATGTCGCCAACAGAAAAACAAGCCTTGATTGATCGTGTAACGGATTCATTAACAGCTGGATCTGGCAAAAATATGAAAATGAGAATAAAAGTGGATAGAGACCGTGATGATCATTTTAATATTCATAAGGACAAAAATGGCAATCATGACAAAAAAAGAATCACCATCAAAAAGGATGGAAAAACAATCATCAATGGGGATGAAGACCTAGATTTGGATTTAGATTTTGATATTGACATTGATGACCATGACTTCAATTTCAATGGGAAAGATTTTGATATGAAAGATTTTGAAAATAAAATAGGAGATTTGGGTAAAACCTTACAATTTAAGTTCGATGAATTAGGTCCAAAAATGAGGAAATTTGGTGAAGACATGGAGCCACATTTTAGAAAATTTGCGGATGCCGATTATTTTAAGTTCGAGTCGGCCAATAATTCTAAATCTGTAAAAAATCTGACTGCTTATCCCAACAAGCCTAGCAATAATAAACTGAATGTGAAATTTATGGTGCCTGAAAAAGGAAATGTGACCATTACTGTGACAGACATCAATGGGAAAGAAATTGGCAAAGAGAAAATCGCCGATTTCAGTGGTGAATACTTTGGCCAGGTTGATTTGAAAGGAAATGTAAAAGGAACCGTATTTGTGACTGTTGTTCAAGGTGAAGACGGAACTGTAAAACGGGTAGTTTTAAATGATTAGTTGTTAAAATATTTATATACAAAAAATGCCTCTAAATTACATTAGGGGCATTTTTTATTAATTTTAACAAAGTTCCAGCTCTTTAACTAGCTCAAATATTTCCTCTAAATATTCACGATTATTACTCAAACGAGGCACTTTGTTCTGTCCACCTAATTTACCTCTCCGCCGCATCCATTCATAAAAAGTCCCTTTGGGTAGTGTTTGGATTTTGAGGCCTTCCAGCACCATATTTTGGTATCTTTTGGCATCATAATCAGAGTTCAATTGCCTTAAATTTTCATCCAAAATCTGTGCAAAAAGCTGATTATTGACAGGCTCCTTGATAAATTCGATGGCCCATTCGTGGCAGCCCTTTTGGCCACCCTCCATATATACCGGACCAGCAGTATAATCTAAAATTACGGCTCCTGTCTGATCGCAGGCCATTGTTATGGCTTTTTCGGCATTTTCAACAATTAGCTCTTCACCGAAAGCATTGATAAAATGCTTGGTACGGCCGCTAATTTTGATTCTCAATGGAAACTTGGAAGTAATGCGCACGGTATCGCCAATTTTATAACGCCAAAGGCCAGCATTGGTAGAAATGATCAATGCATAATTTTGGTCAATTTCTACTTCATCCACTGTGCAAATTTTAGGGAATTCCTGACCCAAATCATTCACTTGAATGAACTCATAAAAAACCCCATAATCCATCATAAGCATCATTTCATCTGGCTTTGCTAGGTCATCTTGCAAACCAAAAAAACCTTCCGATGCATTATAGATTTCAAAATAGTTTACTTTATCAGAGTCAAATATCTTGTTTTTGAACAATTCTCTATAAGGCTGAAAAGCTACCGCTCCATGAAAAAAAACTTCAAAATTGGGCCATATTTCAAGAATACTTTTCGCCCCTGTCATTTCTAAAACCCTCTCAATCAGTACCATAGTCCAGGTAGGTACACCTAAAATGCTGGTTACGTTTTCCTGTGAGGTTATGGCTGCCATTTTATCAATTTTTTCTTCCCAATGGCTCAGCAAGGCGATTTCTAATTCAGGAGTTCTGATTAATTGCGCCCAAATGGGTAAATTTTTCATGATTACAGCCGAAACATCTCCCGTCTGGCCGTCTTCATTCAGCGGATTAGCTGTTAAACTACCTCCAATTGAAAGGCCTTTCCCGTCAAAAATTTTAGTGTTTGGCTTATTATCAATATATAAGGTCATCAAATCTTTGCCCCCCATAAAGTGGCATTCCTCAAGCGATTCTTTTGAAACAGGTATAAATTTGCTGCGAGAATTTGTGGTGCCTGACGACTTTGAAAACCATTTGATAGTCGAATTCCACAATACATTTTGTTCCCCTTTCATTACCCTTTCTATATAAGGAAACAACTCCTCATAGGTAGATATTGGCACCCTTTGCTGAAAGTCAGCGACTGAACTAATGCTGGCAAAATCATACATCTTACCCCAAACCGTTCCTTTGGCTGAATCGATAAGATTGTGAAATACTTGCATCTGAAATTCCATTGGGCGGTCACGCTGTGCCTGAATTCGAGGCAAACGGCGCTTCATAAACCAAATAAGAGTTTCGTTTAAAATAGTCATTTAGTAAGATTATATTGTAAAATTATCGAAAAGCCAACCAAATTGCAATGATTTATATAAGACTCCAGTTCAAAAAACAATTAAAAATTATAACCCATTGATTATTTATAATAATATTTTAAATAAAGTCAAACAATTTACCCAAAACTTATTTTAACGATTGCAAAGCTCTGTCTGGATAATCGGTAATGAGTCCATCGGTACCCATTTCTTTGATTTTTATCATATCAGCAACTTCATTGACGGTCCATGGAATTACTTTTACACCTTTTTCATGGCACTCAATTACTTTTTCTTTTGTCAATAATTTGTAATAAGGGCTAAAAATATCAGGCAAAAACCCTAAATCTTGAAAGGTGGTCTTTACCCCTTTCATCTCAACTAGTGCCGCCAGTTTTACTTTTTTGTATTTATTTGTTTCTATTTTTTTATGCCAATACTTCAGAACTTCAAAGTCAAAACTTTGGAGTACAATTCTATCCCCTGGTATATGCTTACTAATTATGTCATGCACTAAGTCTGAAAACTCTGCCGCCTCAGGCTGAGAAATGCCATATTCATCTGGCTCACTTTTAATTTCAATATTATAATTGATAGGTTTTAGCTTATTTTGCTTAGAATAGCTTTCAATTTTCTCAAGAACTTCAGTCAAAAGTGGTTTATAGGTTTTAATTTTTTCTTGCTCAGGAAATTTAACATTACCTCTGCTCCCAGAATCAAATTTTCTGATTTCATCATAATTCATTTGAAATAAATTCAGAGATTTTTCTTCGGCTTTCAATACGAGACTTCCATCAGGATGGCTACAAAAAAGGCTGTTCATAAAGGGTTCATGAGAAACCACTACTTTTCGGTCTTTTGAAATGCAAACATCTAATTCTAAAGTAGTTACATTAAGTTTTAATGCGTGCAAAAATGCCTCAACTGTATTTTCAGGCATCAGACCACGGCAACCTCGATGCCCTTCGATATCATAATTTTGAGCAATCATATAAAAAGGAAATAATAAAAATAGGGCGAGTTTTTTCACAATTGAAAGATAATAAAATTAAATGATAATTAGTAAATCAATTTATTCTGCAAATTGAAATAAATCGCTTTGGGACAAAAAAAAGACCCCAACAAATGGGGCCTTAAGTGATTAGGTGGTAATCTTTTTGAGGAAGCAGACCTCTAC
Source organism: Bacteroidota bacterium (assembly GCA_040385875.1). Lineage (GTDB taxonomy): Bacteria > Bacteroidota > Bacteroidia > Cytophagales > Spirosomataceae > JANMZR01. Next base: position 143,764 of record JAZKGO010000004.1, on the reverse strand, counting down.
AAATTAAAAGTCAAGTAGAATTGAGCGGTACTGTTTTTCAAACTGAAATAATCGTTGAAAGTGGTGTTTTGTCCTAAATCGAAGTCTTTGTTGATATCGTTTAAGCCCAATAAATAACGGCCCCCTAACTTTATCTTATCATTCACTTTATACTCAAGTCCTGCTACTCCACTGGCATCCCATTTACGGAAAAGACCATCGTAAGACACTGAGAATAAATCGTTTCCGATACCGATTCTTGCATTAGCCAAATATGAAACTTGCGGACCAAACAATAGGGAAGCATTACTACCCATATCCAATTTTATCAAAACGGGTAAGCTAATATAATGTAAACCTACGTTGCCCAAGCCACCAATTTTGAAGCCCTGCATCGAATACAAAAGCTCAGGTTGAATGCTGATTTTATTGGCTAATTTGATGTTGTTAAAAACCACACCAGCATGCAAGCCGTTTTTAGCATCGACTAAACCCATTGGCTCAGGCGATACGAGTACGTTGGCCAAGTTATATCCTATTTTAAATGAAAAAGGGCTATCAGAGGTTTCAGAATTGTTGTTGTATTTCCCAGCGTTAAATCCTACACCTTGTGCAAAACTTGTTGATACCAATACGGTTGCTGAAAACAGGAAGCTTAGGAATCGTTGCATAATCTTTGATTTTAAATTGTTTTAATTGATGAATCAAAGGTATATGCCAATAAAAAGGGCAGCGTTAAAAACTGGTTAATTTGGGGTTAAAAATTGATTAAAAAAAATGAAATTATTACGCTTTTTGCAACATAGTCAGCAATTTTCTATCCAATTTCTGGCCGTACCAATCTTCATATTGAACGTCGGTTCTTCCTGAATTTAACAACCCAAACGTGCCGCTGAATTCCCAAAGGGCAAAGCCGATATTATTTTCAGATAAAATACCAGTAACGTCTTTAAACCATGCTAAAAAAACATCATGGGGCGTTTTGTTATAGCAACCGCATTCGCCACAATGTACCCCAACTCCGCTTTTTACTAAATCGAGCCACGGTTTGTACAAATCTTCCAGCATTTTGCGGCTCAAATATTTATCGCCAACCTGTCCAGGCCATTTTGGCAAAGGTAAGTTGTCAATATTTTTATTGGCCCAGCTTGCTTTATAGTGAGAAATTGCTCCTGGTACGTAACCACGGCAACTTTGGGCAATGTCCAAATCGGTGATTTCTGGGGTAACATTGTTGCCCACATTATTGCCATCCGCAATAATCAAGTGCTTTTTATTGGCAGCTTTTATGGTTTTATAGGCCGCCAGCACAGCTTTTCGGTAAACAGCACCGGGCAGAGCGGTTTTACTACCATGTTGGTCATTCATATCGTCTCGCCAACTGGGTTCGTTGAGTAGGTCAAAACTGATTTTTTTAGAAGAAGTATCTTTAAACTTTTTCGCCCAAAAATCCCAATGAAAGCAAAAATCATTCTCTGCTTGCTGGTCCTTCCATAAATTATATGGCTCCACAAAGCCTGCGTTGATGCAATAGCCAGGTGCACGATGGAGATTCAAAGAAACATGTTGGCCATATTTATGAGCCAAATGCACCAAATTTTCAATTTTATCAGTCATTTCCGTATCAATATTTCGGGTTTCATCTGCCAAAATATTTCTCGTCCGATCAAATTTTATATAACTGGGATAAGCCATGGGGATGCGAATATAATCGAACCCCCAATCCTGAATCCATTTGAAATATTCTTCAGGGGTAATTCGAACCTTTGTTGGATCAGGATTAAAAAAATCCAAGAGGTTAAAACCTTTCCATTTCGGTAGTTTATTTTTTGGCTTTGTAAAATCAGCTAAATCATTGGTTGCTAATAATATACCTGCTGTTGAAATCGATGAATTCTTTATGAATGTTCGTCGATTAATTGAATTTGATATATCCATTTTTTCTGTTTTTCTAACAAATTAATGAAAATAATAAGATGGGTTATCCTGATTTGAAAATTGCCTAAAATTTGTAACTATAACCAATTCTGATCACCTGTGTTTCAAGATAATCTGTGCTAATATATTTGAAATTTTGGCCTAAAATTTCCTTTTTAGTAACCATAGTGTTGAATAAATCGTTGGCATTTAAAAACAGCTCTGATTTGCCATTTTGAATCGATTTTTTTAAGCCAAAATCCACCGAAAAGCGACTATCGATTTTACCCTGTGGAATAATATCTTGTGCCAAATACACCACAGAAAGCTGTAAATCAATTGCTTTAGCAAAATGCAGCGTATTGTTCAGCTTCAGATTTCCAGAAATAAGTTCGTCTTTTTCAGCTGAAAATTGATTGGGAATTGGGTATTTGTTTTCAACCGAAAATGCATTTATTTGGTTGCGATAGGCATTCAAATTAATTGAAAATTTATAATTTTTTGAAAACTCGTTGGTTAGCAACATTTCTATGCCTGTATTATAGCTACGACCAGCATTTTGAAAAATGGCATAAATCAAATTACTGCCTGGTACCGTGCTGGCAATTCTAGTGATAGTGCCATCCACTTCCCTGTGGTAAATTGCTGCATAATAATAACCACTTTTCAGATTTGTTTTATAGCCCAATTCCCACGAATTTGTAAATTGTGGACTCAAATTTGGGTTGCCAACTTTTATGATTTCGGCATCATCATATTTTGGAAAAATGCGAATATCCACCTCATTTGGCCTATCTACACGCCTATTATAAAAGAAAGAGAGCTTATTATTTTCATTCAATTTGTATCCCAAACGAAAGTTTGGAAAAGGCTGAGTATAGCTATAACCACCTGATTTATAGGTATTATGGCTGGGATTTACAGCATAATTTAGGTCAACATATTCAAGCCTCAAACCCAATTCCACTTCAATTTTTTTGCTTTCAAAAATATAATTACTGTACACTGCGGGAATGGTTTCGGAATAAGTTGCCTCGCCGCCTGCATCTTTATCCAACGGTGAGTTCAAGCCTTGAAAAAATTGCATATTTGTTGGAATAGTTCTTATTCGAAACTTTACACCAGTTTCAAAACGCCCATTTCGTAGCGGTTTGACATAATCAAAATTAAAGTCGCCAACATGCTCGTCAGATAACAATTTGAAAGAATCAAAACCTGTAAAAGTGGGTAAAATGTTCGTGAAAAAATACTTTTCGTCCTCCCTATGAAAGGTGTAATTAAGCCCGATATTTAATAAATGACCGGGCTGCGAAAATTTATGCCGAAATGCTGTTGAAGCCACCACAGTGGTTTTTAATTCATCTTCCAAAAACTGCCAAAGTCGCAACCTCTCCGTTAAAGTTTTATTGAAAAATGGCTCATCACCTCTATCTATAATGCTTTCAATACCAAAAAGACCTGAAATTGTAAATGAATTTTGTTCACTGAGACTCCAATCAACACCGGTTTTTGTGGTTAAAAAATGCGTATTCCTATTTCTTTTTGTTTGTTGATTCACTGTGGTACCATCGTTATAAATCCGCTCCACAAATTCATTTTTATTCAAAGTTTGGGTATAGAGGTAGTCGCCTTGCAGAAAAATATTCGAATTATTCTTTTTATAATTCAATGATAATGAAGGATTTATCTTTGGAGTCATTTGATATTGTGGGCGAATATTTGGTAAATTTTCCTTCCTTTCCCAAAGCGCTCCCAAGCCAGAGGCAAGCCCGATTTTTCCGTTAAAACCTTCAGCGTTGTTTTTTTTGTACAAAATATTGATAATACCAGCATTGCCATTAGCATCGTATTTAGCTGAGGGATTGGTAATTATCTCAATTTTTTCAATAGCCGATGCTGGAATATTATCTAAGCCCTGTTGATTACCAAAACCAGTCAAAGCTGTTTGTTTTCCATCAATTAAAACAGAAACCCTATCATTTCCACGCAGTTGCAATTTTCCATCTTGCACGGTTACACCCGGTAAATTTTGCATGGCTTGTAAAACTGAGCCACCCGATTGACTGAAATTATCGGAAACAGAAAAAGTTTTTTTATCTAATTTATTATCAATCTCATCTTTTTTCCCAGTTACAATTGTTTCTTCTAATGCTTCAATTTTTTCAATTAAAGTTATATTGCCAATATCCAAATATTCTGATAAATTCCCAACAAATAGTGGCTGCGATTTTGGTAAAAAACCTACTGTAGAAAGCTCCAAAATATAATTTCCAGACTTAACTTTTGAAAGTAAAAATTGCCCTTTTTCGTTTGTGATAGTTCCCAATACCAACGTTTTGTCCTTTTCTGTTTTTAGTAAAACTGTTGCAAAAGGTATTACAGAGCCTTTCATTTGTTCTTTTAACACACCAGAAATATTTATTGAGCCAGTTTGGCACAAGGTCTCAAAATAGCTAAAAATTATCAAAAGCATTGAAAAACTATATTTTGGCATAATATTTATAAGTTTGTAAGAGAACTAGTTTTAGTTTTTTTCAATAACTAAAAACTCTAGAGTATATTGATTAGTTCAAATTTATTTTTTGAAAGAACAGCTGTATCGATTAATTTTGAGGCTGTTAAAGATAAAAAATACTATGTTCAAAATCAAAGATTTCATTGTTTCAACCCTAATAATTTTAGTGACCATTGAAGTTTTTGCATTAGTAGCGATCAAACTTTTACATTATACAAATATTTGGTATAAGTACCCAACCTATCTTTACTGGGGGCCCAGTATTCAAGAAAATTACGACCCCCTTGGCCCACATTATATTGATACTGATTCCGTTAGTTGGGCTACTTGGCACATCCCCAATTCTGAAATTAGACATAAAGGCGACTGTTTTGATGTAAATATGCGGTTCAATTCTATGGGAGCAAGAGGTATTTTGCCTGATAAAAATGATAAAAACAATACTATTTTTTTGGGAGACAGTTTTATTGAAGGCTTCGCTTTGGCCGAAAATGAGACCATTCCTGCACAATATTCACAATTTAAGAAAACCTCAGTTTTAAATTTAGGTGGTGGCGGCAGCTTTGGTTCCACTCAAATGGCCATGATTTACGATTCAATCGGTCAATCTTTTAAACATAAAGCGGTAATCGTTTGCCTCTATTTGGAAAACGATTTTATTGACGACGACATAAGTCTAGCCTATCCAAAAAGGTATCGTCCTTATTTAGTTAAAAGCAGTGACGGTAAGTCGTTTAATATTGTCTATAAGGACTCGTTACATCACTCAATTGCCAAAGCCAATGCTTACCAAAAAGGTCAAAAAATTGAACGGGTACAAAAATATTCTATTTCGGATTATTTTAAATTGAAAGATAAACCCTTTATTCAAAAATTGGTCAGCCTTACTCATACTTCAAGATTTTTTATGGAGATTTATTACCGAGCCAAGTCTAAAAAACAAGAACCAATGGAAGTTCAATTTACCCAAAACAACGTTGAAATTTTAAAATATAATTTAGCTAAAATAGCAAAAAGAGCCGAAAAAGAAGGCGCTGAAATGTATGTATTGAATATTCCATCCAAATATTTGATGTATGCTTTGGAAACCAATTTGAATTATAAAACAAAAATTGACTCTGTCATCAATCATTGTTTGGTGGGCCAGAAAGCACACTATCTCGATTTAACCCAACATATTTTAAATAAAAAAACGCCGATAAATGAGCTCTATTTTAATTGCGATTCACATTTTAATACTCATGGGTCTTTTATAATGGCAGAATATCTTTTGTACCATACCAATACTAAATAAAAGTAATCCATGATTTACACATCAAAACCTCGTCTTATTTAGGCAATTATACTTAAATTTGCACTATAGTTTAGAATCATTCGTTTTTCAAATTCCATTTAACCATCGACTTTGTTTGGAATTTCGAATTCAGTCAATCAATTTTATTCATATCAATTTGAAAATTTTAGGAATATCAGCATTTTATCATGATTCAGCTGCGGCCTATATCGAAAACGGTGAAATAATTGCAGCCGCTCAAGAAGAGCGTTTTACAAGAAAAAAGCATGACCCTTCATTTCCATCAGAAGCCATCAAATATTGTTTAAGAGAAGCAAATGTTCAGCTTAGCGAGTTGGATGCAATTGTTTTTTATGATAAACCCCTTTTGAAATTAGAACGATTGTTGGAGACCTATTATGCCTTTTCACCTCGTGGTATTCGATCGTTTTTGACAGCGATTCCCGTTTGGTTAAAAGAGAAAATGTTTCTTAAAAGAATGTTGTATGAGGGTCTTTTTGAGATTGAGAAATTTGACAAGAAAAAGGTGAAATTGCTTTTTCCAGAGCACCACCTTTCCCACGCAGCCTCAGCGTTTTATCCTTCTAATTTTGAGGAAGCTGCCATACTTACACTCGATGGAGTGGGTGAATGGGCCACAGCCTCTATTTGCCATGGTAAAGGCAAGACTATCAGCATTTTAAAAGAGTTGAAGTTTCCCCATTCGTTGGGTTTGCTATACTCCTCCTTTACTTATTTCTTGGGATTTAAGGTTAATTCTGGGGAATACAAATTGATGGGATTGGCTCCTTATGGTTCTATTGGGTCGGATAATGTGGCCAAATATATTGAAATCATTAAAAAAGAATTAATCGAAATTTATGAAGATGGCTCAATTTGGTTGAATCAGGATTATTTCAATTATGCCACTGGCTTGAGGATGGTTTTTGATAAAAAATGGGAAAAACTTTTTGGCTTTCCAACTCGAGATTCAGAAGCAAATTTAGAGCAACATCATTGCGATTTAGGGCTTGCTATTCAGGAGATTACAGAAGAGATTGTGATAAAAATGGCCATAGAAGCTCAGAAGTTAACTGGCTGTGAAAATTTGGTAATGGCGGGTGGGGTAGCTTTAAATTGTGTGGCCAATGGCAAACTTCAGACAGCTGGAATTTTCAAAAATATTTTCATTCAACCTGCCGCAGGTGATGCAGGAGGGGCTTTAGGGGCAGCCTTAGCCGCCAATCATATTTATTTTGGTGAAGAAAGAGTGATTGACAAATCACAAAAGGATGCCATGAAAGGCTCTTATTTGGGCCCCGAATTTATAGATCGAGACATTATCCAAATGTCCAAAAAGTATAAAGCTGATTTTAAATATTATGAGAATTTCGGTGATTTATCAGAAAAAACAGCAAAGATTTTGGCTGAGGGCAACGTTGTAGGTTGGTTTCAAGGAAGAATGGAATTTGGCCCCAGAGCCTTAGGAGGACGTAGTATTTTGGGAGACCCCCGAAACCCAGAAATGCAAAAAAAGCTGAATCTTAAAATTAAATATCGTGAAGGTTTTCGTCCATTTGCACCATCGGTTTTGGCTGAAGATGTGAATGAATATTTTGAATGCCCAAGCAATTCGCCTTATATGTTGCTGGTTCATGGGGTGAATAAAAATAGGAGAAGAGAGTTGCCTAATAATTACAACCAGCTGCCATTAATGGAAAAATTATATTTCTTGCGGTCAGATCTACCTTCTATCACCCATGTCGATTATTCTGCTCGTATCCAGACGGTTCACTCTGAAACCAACCCAAAATATCATCAATTAATTGCCGATTTTAAAAAAGAGACTGGCTATGGAGTAGTTGTAAACACGAGTTTCAATGTGCGAGGCGAGCCAATTGTATGCACGCCAGAGGATGCGTATAGATGCCTCATGCGTACTGAAATGGATTATTTAGTAATTGGCAATATGATTTTTGATAAAAGAAATCAGCCTGAATGGCTGGAAAAAGATAATTGGAAATCGGAGTTTACGTTAGACTAGAATTGGTAACATTTATATATAAATTGAAAAACAACAGATTATGGATTTTTTAACGGATCTCTTTAGATTTTTGAAAGAAAGAAAAAAATGGTGGCTTATGCCGGTAATAGTAGTGCTACTTTTAATCGGTGTTTTGGTAGTAATTGGGGGAGGCTCTGCTTTAGCACCATTTATTTATACTTTGTTTTAACAGCCCCCCAAACCCCTGTTACTTCGACTATGCTCAGTAACAGGGGGAGTTTTTTAGAGGCAGAAATTTAGCAATTAGAAATATTTATTTGTATGAAAAATCAGAATCATTCAAAAACGATTTTGGCCATCGTGGTAGGTCTTTTGGCAATCTCGTTTATTTTCAAAATTCCTGTTTTGATTAAAATTGGATTCGGAATTGGGATATTAAGTCTGTTCTCTGCTTTTTTTGAAGAAAAAATTGCTTGGGCTTGGTCTAAAATTGGATTGGCTTTGGGTTATATCAATGGAAATATTCTACTTTCCATTATATTTTTTATTATTCTCACCCCTATCGCATTGGCAATGAGGTATTTGGCTGGCAAAGACAATCTGGTTTTGAAAAAGCCAAAGCAATCGGTTTTTACTATTAGAAATCATCAATACGAGGCTAAAGATTTAGAAAATGTTTGGTAGCATTACCCATAAAAAAAGCCTCTAAAAGAGACTTTTTCGGGTTAGGCTTTGTAGTTTTCTTACCTCCTATTAATATCCGAACCGCCAGATTTATGAACTTTTACCGATTTTGGAGAGCCATAATAATAAATATCTGATCCCCCACTTGCATTGGCAAGCAGCTCATTTTCAACCCAGACATAGGCATCAGAGCCGCCTGAGGAATTTATTCTACAACTTTGTGTACGGAAGTCTTTGGCTTTCAAATCAGAACCACCTGAGGCATTGCCAGTAAAATATTTTGAGGAGCCAGTCAAAACAGCATCAGAACCACCACTGGCATCACAGTCAACCATTTCGGCAGTAAAGTCCAATTTTACATCACTACCTCCACTGGCATCAATCTTAATTTTATCAAAAAGCAATCGACCTTCAGAATATACATCTGAGCCCCCACCCGCTTTCAATGCATTGATGTCTTTAAAAGTAAGTTTTACTTTAGGGCTCGTTTTGTTATTCCAACCTCCCCAGCCCCAATTCCAATTACTGCTTTCGACTCTAATTTCAAGTACCCCATTTCGTACTTGAGTAATTATTTTGCCAATTTTGTCGGAAGGTGCTGTTAATTCCAAACTTTCAGTATTTCCCTGTTTGAGATAAAGATCAATCCCGCTTCCTACACGAATCTCATTAAAATTAGAAACACTTCTATTTTGAGTGACTAGATCTTGAGAAAAAGCAGCAAAGTGCCCTATTAGAACGATGAATAAAAGTGAAAATAAATTTTTCATAATTATATGATTTTCAATGAATTATTGATTGTAAAATTGTTTTTCTCTACAGATGCTTTTAATTATAAATTGGTTGCATCAATATCGAACGATTTTTGTTTATTTTTTTATCATCCATTCAGTTTGTCAAATCCAAAAAATTATCTTTTTAAATTCAGCTCTTGATAAACTGCCTCTAAAATATTGGTTCTCACATTCAAGTCACTCAGTCTTGAGTTATTGCGAGTAGGGTACACCCTGTTGGACAGAAATACATATACTAAATTGCACTTTGGATCAATCCATGTATAGGTACCCGTAAAGCCAGAATGTCCAAAACTAAGCTCTGAAGCTGATGCAGCAGTACTTATGCCTGGTTTTTTTCGGTCGGCTTTATCGAATCCTACTCCTCTCCTACTGTTTACTTCTTTATCAAATGGATAGGCTGTCCACTCATTTAACGTGCTTTCATTCAAATATTTACGGCCACCATAACTCCCTTTGTTCAAATACATTTGCATTAGTTTTGCTAAATCATTGGCATTGCCAAAAAGGCCGGCATGACCAGAAACACCATCTAACATAGCCGCCCCTTCGTCATGTACACGCCCGTGAATAAGGTTTTTACGAAATAAAGAATCGTATTCAGTAGGCACAATTTTATCCAAACTATAATGGTCTTTCGCATTATAAGTGAGCGAATTGGCCCCTAATGGTTTATAAAAATTGCTTTTCAGCCAGTTCTCCCAATCTTGACCAGTGATTCTCTTGATAATTTGCGGAGGCAAATAATAGCTCAAATCAGAATACACATACTCCTTCTTCTCTCTTAATGGCGACTCCTCAATTGCCTTGAATAAGTACTGCTGCATGGAGCGATGAATCCAAAGGTTATCCCCCACTTGATTGTCAAAACCTTCGGCCTTTTGGTTACTGAAAGTATTGGCTTTCCAAATAGTTGGGGTATTTTTCAAGTCGATGCAGGCTGACCAAAGCTTAGTATTGTTATTAATTTTTTGATCAAATTTTGCCTTTGCTTTCTTTGCAGAAAATAGCCTTTGAAAAAAATTAGGGCTATAATCTTTAGCAAACTTTTCTTTGAAAACCGTTGAATTTCTAACCATCGCCACCGAGTCAATGCAGTTCATCCAAAAAGGAATCCAAGCCCTCAACCTAGATTGATGAGTGAGTATATCTTTATAGTTTAAGGCAGCTTTATTGGATTGAGACCAGCTGGGCATCATCTCACCCAATGTTTTGTCCAAGTTAAATTTGCCTTCGTCTTCCAATTTCATCAATGCCAACACTGATGTACTGATTTTAGTAACCGAAGCCAAATCATACAAATCAGTAGTCCGTACGGGAACTGCGCCTTCATAAGTTGGTTTTCCATAGGCTTTATGAAAAAACACTTTCCCGTCTTTGGCCAAGAGAACAACTGCTCCAGGGGTTGCTTTTAGTCTAATAGCCTCATTTACAATGGAATCAATCTTCGTATTAATTGTTTGAGAGTTCAATCCTACCGCCTCAGGAATCGAATAGCTCAATCGACCAAGGCTCTTAGTATCCATCCCGTTATTGTATGGATAGCTTTCATTTACTGAAACTGGCAATTTACCTGAAGCTGCTTTAGCTCCAAAAATGAGCTCAGCCGCCGCCATTTGCGTATAAGCCGTTTCTTGCATGGCCATTATTAAAGCTTTGCCACTTTTCAAATTATTCAGTTTGTCCAAAGTATACACATTTGAAAATAAAGTGGTGATTGCCTTTTCATTATTGGCAAAATCTTCAAAAAGCTCTTTGATTTTTGGTTTTAAAGAATAATTATTGGCCGGGCGAATACTCAAACCATGCAAACTCAAAAGCACTGTATCAAAAGCTTTCAATGAATCTTTAATGCTGGCCAATCGGGAAGGCTCGGTATTTTCATCAATATTAAAATGGCTAATGGATGTATACAAATCCGTTGACTTTTGGAAAACTGTTTTATCCTTTGAGCCAATGGCCAAAGTAGCTATCTTACTATCAGACAACTCTTTAATAGGCAAAAATTCTCCTTTATTTTGCAAAACAACCATTGATTTTTCAGCTAATTGGCGATTCAACAGATCTGAACTCATTGGATTCAAATCCTCAATTAAAGAATCAGTTTCAATGGGTTTATAATTCCAAAGACCAGCATGTGCTTTGGCCAAAAGTATTTTCTTTACTCTCAAATCGATTTCAGCTTGTGTAATTTCATTATTTAGCAAAGCATATTTCACTGCATTGAAAGCTCCTGCAACATCGGTAAGGGTTTCTAGCACATCGTTTCCTGCCAAAATAGCTTTTACATTGGCTTTGCCTTCTGGGTAATATTTCGTTGCTCCTTTCATATCCATCGCATCGGTAAATACCAGCCCTTTAAAACCAAGTTCTTTTCTAAGTAAATCATTTACAATTTTTTTGGAAAGGGTTGAAGCCAGATTTTTAGTGGTATCCAAAGAGGGTATGCTTAAATGAGCAATCATAATGCCTTGTAATCCATTGGCTATCAGCTGCTTGTAAGGATAAAGCTCCAGAGAATCTAATCTAGATTTTGGATGACTGATTAATGGCAAATCATAATGCGAGTCAGTTCCGGTATCGCCATGACCAGGAAAATGCTTGGCAGAAGTGATGATTCCAGCTGCCTGCAGGCCTTTCATATAGGCCAATGCTTTGTCGGTTACTTTATATTTATTTTCACCAAATGATCTAAAATTAATTACTGGATTATTAGGATTATTATTTACATCCACCACAGGAGCATAGTTAATATGCACTCCCATTCGTTTACACTGCAAACCAATTTCATATCCCATTTTTTCAATCAAATCATCATTACCTTGAATGGCTCCTAAGGTCATTTGATAGGGGAATCTTACAGTACTGTCCAATCGCATAGCTAAGCCCCATTCCAAATCCATTCCAATCAAAAGTGGTACTTTGCTCAAGCTTTGCAATTCGTTCACCAAGTTGGCCTGCCTCACAGGGCTTCCCGCAAAAAATACAAACCCTCCAATCTTGAATTCCTTGATCCAATATTTTAACAGCTCTGGGTCATATTTTGCATTATAATTACCCCTAGGCATCAGTAATTGTCCAATTTTTTCATCTGTATTCAAATGAGCAAACACCGAATCGACCCATTTTTGATGATCCGTCTTGAAAAGGTTTTGTGCTTGACTTGTTAGGCAAGTCAATATAATTGAGCTTGTTAGAAGTAATTTTTTCATGTTTAAAATTGTCGGAATCTTGATTGACAAGATTCACTGATATAATAAATAATTTTGAATTTTAATGCTATCCAAATACTAGTCTACTGATACTTGCTTTTTTCAAAGTTCAAAGCGAGCCTAATTTTCGAGGTCAAAGTTAAGAAATATTAAAATTGAAATGGCTTGCTATCCTCATATTAGCTATCGTTTCAACCAATAATTCCGAAATATTTAATTTTATATGGTATTTTTGTAAAAATATGCATAATCAATTTTTCGACTACCAATAAATGAATATAGTGATTCCAATGGCGGGCATGGGTAAAAGAATGCGCCCGCATACTCTTACCGTACCAAAACCACTTTTACCAATCGCAGGAAAGCCTATCGTACAAAGACTTGTGGAAGATATTGCCAAAGTTTGCGGTACTCAGATTAACGAAATTGCATTTGTGGTGGGGCATTTTGGTGAGGAAGCAGAACAGAATTTATTGAAAATTGCTGAATCGGTTGGGGCGAAAGGGAAAATTTGCTATCAAGAAGAAGCACTTGGCACTGCCCATGCTATTTTATGTGGTCGTGAAGTGTTGAATGGAAAAGTAATTGTTGCCTATGCCGACACGCTTTTTAAAGCTGGCTTTAAGCTAAACCTAGAAAATGATGCCAGTATTTGGGTACAAAAAGTTGAAAATCCGAGTGCTTATGGCGTAATTAAACAAGGCCCTAAAGGAAATATTGAGGCTATTGTGGAAAAGCCAACTGAATTTATTTCAGATTTGGCCATTATCGGTATCTATTATTTCAAAGATGGTGAAAATTTGAGAAAAGAATTGGAGTATCTGATTGACAATGACATAAAAGTAAATGGAGAATACTATATTACCGATGCATTAGAAAATATGAACCGTAAAGGGGTGATATTCAACCCTTCAGAGGTTACTGAATGGTTGGATTGTGGCAATAAAGAAGCAACGGTTTTCACGAATCAGCGATATTTAGAGTATTTAAAAGAGGAAGATTTGGTAGATGCTTCGGCACAAATTAAAAATTCAGTGATTATAAAGCCAGTTTTTATTGGTGCCAACGTTATCATTGAAAATTCAGTCGTTGGGCCGCATGTCTCGATTGGCAAAAATTCAAAATTGAAGCATTCCATTGTAGTGAACTCAATATTACAAGAAAATGTGAAATTGAGTTATGTAAATACAGAGGGCTCAATGATTGGCAATTATGCTGAATTAACTGGCAAAGCAATCAATTTGAGTTTGGGCGATTATAATTCATTAGTAATTTAATTCTGTAAAATGATACAAAAAAGGAATTTCATTATTTTATTGCTAGGTTTTTTGACCTCTTGTTTTTCCATTTTTAGTGGCCAGTCTCAGGACTTTAAAATCGACGATAAAGTACCTATCCCAATTCCTATTGCTACTGAAAAAGCACCAAAGGGAGCTTCAGAGGCCTCTTTTGTAGAAGGGATGAAATTTTATTTGATTGAAGAATATTCAAAAGCACTTGATTTATTTGAAAAAACTTTAAAAATTGAACCCAATAATGCCGGACTCAATTTCCAAATATCAGCTACCTATCAAAAGCTTAATAAAATTGAAAGGGCAATCGAATTCGCAAAAAAAGCTTATGATTTAGAAAAATCTCATTTAGAATATAGCCAAATGTATGCAGGGCTTTTGGCCAAAAATGATCAATTTGCTGAAGCGGCAACTATTTATAAAATCCTATTTGATGCCGATCCCACCAATTCAGAAGTTGGTCTTAACCTAGCTGCTTCCTATTACAGCCAATCAAAATTTGAAGAGGTACTTAAAATTTATCAAATAATTGAAAAAAACTTGGGAACCTCTCAAGAACTGACCAATCAAAAGCAACGATTATTTCTGAAATTGAATCGGGTAAAAGACGCAATCGAGGAAGGGGACAAACTCATCAAAGCGGAACCTTCTGATGTGGAGAATTATATTGACCAAGCAGAACTATTAATCAGAAATGACAAAGAAGAAGCTGCCCAAGTTTATATAGCTAAAGCGCTGAAAATCAACCCTGAAAGTGGTCAAGTACATATACTTTTAGCTGACATCGCCCGTCGGAAAAACGACTTCCCCAAGATGTATGAAGAGCTGAACTTGGCTTGTGAAGATAAAAGTCTGGAAAGCGGTCCACTAGCAAAAATATTGTATAGTTTCTTAGATTATTTGCCTGAAAATTCTGATAAAAGTCAGCAAGAAAAGCTGATTAATAAAATAATAGAAATCCACCCACAGGAATCGAGAGGCTATTTATTGTTGGGTGATTTACTTTTTCAAAAGAATAACAAAAAAGGAGCTAACGAAAACTATCTCAAAGCTGTAAAACTAGAAAAAAACAACAACCAGATTTGGATGCGTATTTTGGCTATCGACAATGATTTGGGTGCTTTCAAAGAAGCAATCTCCCATTCAGAAGAGGCAATCGAACTCTATCCAAATCAGGCAATATTTTGGTATTATAATGGTGCAGCCTATTTTATGTCCAATAATTTTGATAAAACAGTTGAATCACTAGATGAAGCTAGAAGATTAGCTGGCGATGAAAAAGACTTAATTGTTGTCGTAAACACGCTCTTAGGCGAATCTTACAATAGATTGGGGCAACATACAAAATCTGACGAAGCTTTTGAGGCAGTACTAAAGCTTGATCCTGCCAGTGATGCGGTAGCCAATAATTATAGTTATTTTTTGGCATTACGAAAAGAAAACTTGGCGTATGCCAAAGAATTGGCTGCTAAACTAGTGGAACGAAACCCTAATAACAGTACATTTCTGGATACTTATGGCTGGATTCTATTCACCAATAAAGAGTTTGAAAAGGCTAAGCAATATCTAGAAAAGGCCTATCAGATAAATGAAGGCAAAAGTGCTGTAATTACCGAACATTACGGAGATGTACTTTTTAAGATTGGTGAAAAAGAAAAAGCTATCGAATTATGGAAAAAAGCTGCTATTAAAGAAACAAAAAATAAGGATTTGGAAAGAAAAATTTCAGAAGGAAGAATCATTGAGTAGTAATTTGAAATACCAAAATAATTGGTTGACCCCTCAATCATTCACCATCAATAACCCCTTTATAAATGTCTGAATTTAAATATATTACACTCTCATATAGGGTTTTTCTAGTGGTATTTGTAGTAGTATTTTCCTCTTGTAAAAAGCAGCGTGCAAAAACACCTGTAAATGAAGAAATCGTAATAGTGAGCGATAGTTTAGTAACAGATAGTATGGCAGTTGAAACCCCGGTTGAAGCACCTATCAAAAATACAGTGGATACTGAGGTAGATGAAATAAAAATAAATGAAATAGACTTTCTATATTTTTCCTCTAACTCAAAGCTACGGTATAAAACTGCCACTGAAAATCAAAATGCTCAAATCAATTTTCGAATCAAAAAAGACAGCCTTATCTGGTTTTCAATCAGCGGTTTTGGAATCGAGGCTGTTCGTGGCATCATCACGAGAGATTCTCTTTTTGCCATTGACAAGCTCCATCGTGAATATTATAAATTCGACTTTATTAGTTTGGGCAGTAATTTTAATTTCGATTTGAATTTTGATATTTTACAATCATTGGTGCTGGGTAATTTACCCCTAAAGAAAAAAGGAAAGAATAAATTTGTAGTCAGGGAAAATGACTATTATCTGTTGCATCAGGAAGATGGGGAAGTGTTGATTGACAATTATATTGGCGAACAAAACCGTAAACTAAAAAAGCTTACTTTATCAAAAGAAGAGCAGGTTCAAAATAAATTGACGATGACTTTTGATGACTTCCAGACGATAAACGAGCATATCTTTCCCTATGAAAGCTTGATTAAGGTTGATTATCAGTCAACTAAAGACCAAAAATTTTATGAAACACTTATTGAATTAAAACATAAAAAAGTAGAATTCACTACCGAACCACTAGGGTTTCCTTTTACAATACCCCCCAATTATACCCCAAAAAACTAGAAATTGTTCAAGTCAACTGACTACAAATTGAACAAATTATTTTAACATGTTTACTAAAAAAACACTTTTTCTATTACTGTTATTCATCAATTCCATTCCTATTGGGATTTCGATATATGCTCAAAAACCCAAAAGTAGAGAAGAATTAGAAGCGAGAAAAAAAGAGAATATCCGTCAAATAGCTGAAATAAAAAATATTTTAAATAAAACCACCAACAAGAAAGAAGCTAATTTAGGACAATTAAAAGCGATCAATAAGCAGGTAAGTGTCAAAGTAAAACAAATTGAACTGATTAATCAAGATCTCAATAGCTTAAGCGCTGAAATAAAAGAACTAATCAAAATAAATGCTGAATTGACCAATGAATACATCAAATTGAAAAAGGAATATGGCCAGATGATTTATTCGGGCTCAAAATCACATAATAATTTTACCTCTTTAAATTTTCTTTTTTCTTCCGAAAGCTTCAATCAATTATTCCTGAGATACAATTATTTAAAGCAAATTGCCAAAGCAAGACAAAAGCAAGCCATTGAAATCGACAAAATAATTGTTGAACTTAAAGCCAAGCAAACTGCACTTCAAAACAAAAAGAAACAGCAAAAAGGGGTACTAACTGAAAGGGTAGAGGAAAGTAAAGATTTGGAACAAATAAAAACAAAACAACAGCAAATCACCGAAAAACTTATCCAAAAAGAAGGGGAACTAAAAAAACAATTAGCAGAAAGAAAACGTGCCGTTAAACAGCTCGAGAACCTCATTTCCAATATGATAGAAAAGGAAATTAAGCGTACTAGAAAGGTTGAAAATAGTCTTTCTGAGAAAAAAACTGAAAGTAAAACTGACAAAAAAGAGACTGGTATAAAGGAGCTTCCTGATGAAGGAGAAAACTCAAACACCATCAAAATGAACTCGTCTGAGGCAAATATTTCAAGCGCCTTTTCAGCGGCAAAGGCACGTTTACCATGGCCAGTACGATCAGGTTTTATCTCCGAAGCCTTTGGCTCGCACCCTCATGAGGTTTTAAAAGGGATCACTGTACCGAATGACGGAATCGAAATTCAAACCAATACAGGGGAGGCGGTGCGATCTGTTTTTGATGGAACTGTGATGGTTGTGGACAATTCAATAATTGGAATGGGGTCGGTAGTTGCTATTCAACATGGTAATTATTTCACAATTTATGGTAAATTACGCAATGTTTCCGTGGAGGCTGGCCAAAAAGTGAAAGCAAGAGATTCAATCGGCACGGTAATGGAAGGTAAAGATGGAACTTCAGAAGTTCAATTTCAAGTCTGGAAAAATACTATAAGACAAAATCCTGAAAAATGGCTACTGCATCGATAGAATTTTCTGAAAAACTAATTTAATCACTAGGGACTAAAAATGAATTTTTAAAATAAAATCGAACTTCAAAAACTAAAATCTTACATCCAACATGTCAGTACATACCGAAATAAAGCGGGTAACCACCCACAATTTGCAGGAGATGAAAAAAAGAGGGGAAAAGATTTCTTGTCTTACCTCTTATGATTATTCAATGGCAAAAATAGTTGATACCGCTGGAATTGATTTGATTTTGGTGGGAGATTCGGCTTCAAATGTGATGGCGGGTCATGAAACAACATTGCCAATCACGCTCGATCAGATGATTTACCATGCCACCTCGGTGGTGAAGGCTGTAAAAAGAGCCTTCGTAGTAGTGGATATACCTTTTGGATATTACCAAGGCAATTCGGAAGAAGCACTGAGGTCTGCTATTCGAATTATGAAAGAGTCTGGCGGACATGCCATAAAAGTAGAAGGAGGATCTGAAATAAAAGAATCAGTCACTAGAATTTTGAGCGCTGGAATACCCGTCATGGGACATTTAGGTCTTACACCACAATCAATTTATAAATTTGGTACTTACTCCGTTCGAGCAAAGGAGGAGGAGGAAGCCGAAAAATTAATTGACGATGCGCTGATGTTACAAGAAACAGGTGTATTTTCGATCGTATTAGAAAAAATTCCTGCAAAGCTCACCAAATTAGTTTCTGAAAAATTAAGGATTCCGACCATTGGAATTGGCGCTGGACCCGATGCTGACGGACAGATATTGGTAGTACATGATATGTTAGGGATTAATTCGGAATTCAAGCCAAGATTTTTAAGAAGATATGCCAATTTAGACACCATTATGCATGATGCTGTTGCTGCTTATGTAAAGGATGTAAAAGCGAATGACTTTCCAAATATTAGTGAAAGCTATTGATAATCAAATATTTATACAAAATTAGCAACCCTCTCTGAATGATTTTTATCATTTTGAAGCATTTCCTTAAAGCTTTCGGAAATGAGTGTTGATCATAAAATTAAAAGAAAGAGATACTAATGAAAAAAGAATTAAGTGAGCGGAAACATAAATTGAAGAATTTTCATGTAGTATATGAGGATAACCATTTAATAATTGTAAATAAAAGAGCAGGAATACTTGTGCAGGGCGATTCGACGGGTGATGTTACTCTTACCGATATGGTGAAAGATTATATCAAGAAAAAATACGATAAACCTGGCGATGTTTTCCTCCATCCTGTGCATCGCTTAGATCGACCCGTAAGTGGATTAGTGGTGTTTGGCCGTACATCCAAAGGGCTTGAGCGCATGAGTGAATTGTTCAGAAAAAGGGAAATTCAAAAAACCTATTGGGCTGTAGTGAGGAAGAAACCGAAGGTAGCAGAAGGCAAATTAACTCATTATTTAGTAAAAGATGAATCAAGAAATACCACCGCAGCTTATGATACCCTGGTTGAAAATTCTCAGAAAGCGGAATTATACTTTAAAATAATTGGTAAGCTTAATCTTCACTATTTATTGGAGGTAAATCCTGTTACCGGAAGGCCTCATCAAATAAGAGCTCAACTTGCTGCAATTGGATGCCCAATTAGGGGTGATTTAAAATACGGCTATGAAAGACCCAACCCTGATGCAGATATCAATTTGCATGCTAGAAGGCTGTATTTTATTCATCCAATCAAGAAAACTGCAGTTATTTGCAGGGCGGCCCTACCCGAAATTCAGTTTTGGGAAGAGTTCTTGGAATTTGATTCCGAAGAAGTAAAAGACAAAGTAATGGGACAAATGTTTGAGGGTTAATTTCCCCCCTCTCTTTTCGAGAGTTTTCAATTGAGGTGAGATCTATTATAGATGAAGCTCTTCTATTTCTTTCGAAACATCAGTTTTTACTTGATCATAAATCATCCTCATGGTGTGTCTTATGCCTTCTATTGCTCCAAAAATTATACCTAAAGGAATAATAAGAGGTGCAAATAGTATCCACTGGATAAGCATATAATGATTAAATTTCTTCTTCATGGATTAGGTAAAAAAAAGAAAAATTAGTAAACGGTTTGTTTTTTATTAAAACTTGTTGTAAAAGTATAAATAATTCTAAGAAAATAAAAGGAATAATATAAATATATTACAAATTTTTAACCCTATTTTAATATTTACTAACGTCTGTATTTAGATAACGGAATTTAACCATTCTTCTATATACTATCAAATTAAAAATTTTTATTTCAAAAGTAGTATATTCTTTCAACATTTAAACATTTTACATAATTGAACATTAAAATACCGAACAAGTTTAATAAAAAAGCTGTTTAAATAGAAATTAACCCCTTTTAATCAATGATATCAATAGTTATTGGAACAAATAGAGCAGATTCTGTAACAAAAAAAGTAGCGATCTTTTATAAAAATTTATTAGAAAACATTGGCAATGAATGCCAAATTATAGATTTGAATAAACTTCCCAGTGATTTTACTTTTTCAGCTTTATATGAAAACTCAAATAAAAACCTTGTTTTCAATGAATTCAAGCAAAAAATTGAATCTTCTGAAAAATTTGTTTTTATAGTTCCTGAATACAATGGATCATTCCCTGGGGTATTGAAGGCATTTATTGATGGATTGAGCTTCCCAGGCTCATTAATACATAAAAAAGCAGCTTTGGTAGGTATCTCTGATGGAGTACAAGGGGGGGCGATGGCATTAAGCCATCTTACCGATATTTTTCACTATTTAGGGCTGAATGTATTGGCACAAAAAGTAAAAATTCCTAATTTGAAAAAAAACTTTGTAGATGGAAAAATAACCGATCCATTAATTTCTTCTTTAATAAATGAGCAAGCATTACTAATCTCTAATTTTTAACTCAATTTCTATTTCTATTCAACCTATTTGAATGAACAAAAATGTATCAAACCTTTTTGAAATAGCTAAAAAAGAAAGTCGGCATATTATTGGATTAATGTCGGGCACCTCGTTGGATGGCCTTGATATTGCCTTTTGTGAGGTTTTTGGCTCGGGCTCTGATACAAAAATTAACCTCAAAAAATTTGAGACCATTGCCTACCCCGATCAATTTAAGGAAAAAATAAGAAAAGTATTCGCAAAAGAAACTATTGATTTTCAATATCTTACAGTATTAAATGAATACATAGGCAGCTATCATGCGCAGCTAATCAATCAATTTTTGGATAAACACAGTCTCCAGAAATCAGAAGTTGACTTGATAGCTTCTCATGGTCAAACGGTTTTCCACGCTCCCAAGCTTTTACATCAACTTGAGGAATTTTCAAATGCCACTTTACAAATTGGTGATGGCGATCATATTGCAGTAAAAACTGGGATCATTACCGTTTCTGATTTCAGACAAAAGCATATTGCCGCTGGTGGTGAGGGAGCACCTCTAGCTGTTTATGGAGACTTTTTGATTTTTTCAAAAAAAGGTGAAAATAGAATCATGCTGAATATTGGAGGAATCGGCAATTTCACATTTCTTCCTGGCTCAAGTAGTGCCGAAGAGGTTTTTGTAACAGATACGGGGCCTGGCAATACATTGATTGATGCCTTTACGAGATTGTACTTTCCAGAAAAATCATTTGATAAAAATGCGGAACTGGCTTTGAAAGGTACGGTTAATCAGCAACTATTGACTGAATTGAAAAGTCATGCATTTTTCAATCAAACAATGCCCAAAACAACTGGTCCTGAACTTTTTAATATTAATTTTGTGAGAAACGCTCAAGATATAACAATAACTAATGACCTCAATCCATTTGATTTATTAGCTACTCTTACCCGCTTTACAGCAGAAACCATTGCAGAAACTATTGAACAGGCGGTTTATCAATCGGAAAACTATACGCTGTACCTAAGTGGTGGAGGTATGCATAATCCATTAATAATTAAGTGGTTAAGAGAATTATTACCCAGTTTTACAATTGGAAAATCGGATGATTTAGGAATTGATGGCAATGCAAAAGAGGCCATACTTTTTGCCATTTTAGCCAATGAAACAATTGCTGGTAATTCGACTTTTTTTGGAGATAGGTTGGCAATACCAAGTGTTTCTTTTGGCAAAATTTCCTTTCCAAACTAGTCTCAATCAAATATTTACAAAAACTTTTGCAAAAAAAATCCGTTGAGCTTGTTCAACGGATTTTCTTAAGAAATTCACCTCCAAATCTTAATAAAACTTCGCTTTATTGTCTTTTATTTTGGCATTTTCTTTAATGGCTTCTGATACATAATAGCTACCACGACCTTTCAAATTTTGTATTCCTTGGTTTTTGAATTGGCTATAATCAGCTATTTCAGGTGCATTTTGAATAGCAGTACCTTCCACAATAAATACTCCTGACTCACCTTTGATGGCTTTTGACTTTTGACTAGGCTTCAAGCCAAACAATTTACCAATTGCAACTGGATCTGAACCTGCAGATTTTAAAGAGCCGTTGGCCAATGTAATCCCTGGAGAGGTCTCAACTATGGCTCCAGCACCGTATTTCTGAGCTATTTGTTCTAATGAACCTGAAAGACTATTTAATTTCTCCACTATTTGTCCTGCTTTAATATCTGCAATTACTCTAAATTTCAATTCATCTTTATAATCTTCAATACTAGGCTTATCTTTTGAAGAAGTACCAGTTACAGCTGCCACCAAATAATTGTCATTGATTTCAAATGCATTTGAGATGGATCCCTTCTCAGCTGTTTCACCAAATGCCCAAAGCGTAATTTCTCTCGCATTTTGCATACCATTAATAGAAGAGGAGCCTTCCATCACTCTATCAGCAGTGAGAGATATTAATTTATCCTTCTTAATGGCAGCTTTAAACTTATCAATTGAATTATTCTCTGAGGCAAATAATTCAGCTTTTGAATAAGCAACATCACGAGTTTGCTGGCTAGGCGACAATACTTTAGATATCAATGAAACTCGATATTTTATATTGCTCTTCGCTTCGGTTACTTTGATAATATGGTAGCCAAAGTCAGTCTCTACAAGATTGGGTAAAAGGCCCGTTCCGTTGAAAGCAAATACTGCAGTTTCAAAGGGTTTAACCATGGCCCCGTTATTTTTGAAATAGCCCAAATCTCCACCATTCTGTGCACTTCCATCACCTCCATTTTGTTGCGCCATTGCCTCAAAATTAGCTCCACCTTTAATTTGGTTTAAAACCGCCAACGCCTTAGCTCTAGCAACTGCTTTTGCAGAGTCAGTTTTAGAAGCAAAGGAGAATACAATATGACTAGCTCTTATGGTAGAAAGGCTATCCTTGGCAATTCCTTTGTATTTCAGTATTGAATAATTCCCTGCATCTTTAAAAGGACCGTAAACACCACCTACGTTAAATGTAGGCAATGATGATTTCACACTTTCGGGTAACTCGGTCAAGCTCCAAGCACTTGGGGATACAATATCAGAATTAGAAGCAGCATAGGCCGAATCGTTTGTGGCAGCTCCTAAGCCACGAGCCAAATCTTTAATTTGTTCATAAAAGGCAGCGCTATCTTCCTTGGTTGGCACTACATTGAATATCACATATTCCAATGAGCGTGATTCGAATCCTTTGTATCTATCTTTATGTTTTGATAGATAATCCTCTAATTGTGAGTCAGTTACTTTTATGGTTGAATCTACAATCGAACTAAAAGGTACAAATAAATATTTGGCATCTACCTTGGCGTTTTGAGCTTGGTAATCATTTTTTGCTTCCAATGAAGTTACATTATTGGACAGCGATAGCATATTTTCATACTTTTCACGAACACGACTTACTGCTAGGCTTTTTTCGAAAGTAAGCCAAGATTGTTGTTGAGCAGGTTGCATTGTTTTCAAATTTTTCAAAAACTGAATCACCTGAGTTTTATCAAATGCACCCGTTTGTGGATTCGAAAATTGTTGTTTTATGGCAGGGTGAATATTATTCCCTTGTACCATGTCCACCAATTCTTCATTACTTACTGTAATTCCCAACTCATCAAATTCTTTTTGAAATGCAATATCATTAATGTATCTATCCCAAACCTGATTACGGATTTGTTGTTGCTCTTGATCATTGGGAGCTTTTTGTGATTGTGCTTGAAAATTCTGAGTGGCTTCTTGAACTTTAGCTGAAAAATCAGGATACAATATTTTCTCTCCTGCTATCTCACCAACCGTTTGATTATCACCACTAAACAAACTATTGCCACCTAAAAGGTCGGAGCCAACAATAAATAATATTAAACTTACGGCTATGAAAGCAACTGCTACGCCTGATTTTTCTCGGATTTTGGTAATTAATGCCATTTAATTGAAGGATAAAAATCCCATTTTTTATGTTAATTAAAAATTTCTCCTAATCTGCTCGTCAAATTGAAACCAGCCTTTCAGTGAAATAATAGCCAACTTTGTTATATATCAGTAAAAATTTGAAGCGCAAAATTACGCTTTTCCGCTTAAATAACAAAATTTCTTGTAATTATAATATTGTGATAAAAATCAACTTTTTATCCATAAATCAGAAAATATAGTCGCTAAACTAGGCTAGTTATTGGATAGCTAAAGAATACGATAGCTTGAAACAGAATATTATAAAATATTGCTTTTAAATTTCTAATTTTGAAGTCTATTAGGCTCACAATCACCCAATTTTTATACAAAACTTTGAAAACATTTCAACGAATACTTAAATACGCTCCCATTCAAAGGTTTATACTACCATTTTTTACCTATTCTATTATTTCTAGCCTTTTTGGAATACTTACTTTTACTTTAATACAAACTTTATTAGACGTACTTTTTGGGAAAAATGAGGTTAATGTATCTGTCCCACCTATTTTGAAATGGAATAATTTAGAAAGTATGGTAGACTATTTTAACTATTCTATCAACAAATTCACAAGCGAGAAAGGCAAGGTAAAAACACTCTGGCTCGTTTGTGGAATTATAATATTTTCTGTTTTAATTAGCAACATTTTCAGGTATTTATCCTCAAGAATTATTGAATCGGTAAAAGGTTTCACCGTACTCTCATTGAGAAAAACCGTATTTGAAAAAGCATTAAAATTGAACCTTTCCTTTTTTAACGACAAAAGAAAAGGAGATATCATTTCGAGATTAACCACTGACATCCAGGAAGTTGAAAACTCAATTGGCAAAGCTTTTTCAGCCATTTTCAAAGATGTAGTATTGCTGATCATATTTTTTATTGTCTTATTTTGGAGGTCTTGGGAGCTTACTATTTTCTCTCTATTGATCATTCCTATTTCAGGCTTTGTAATCGGCAGCCTGACCAAAAAGCTCAAAGAAAGTGCCACAGATGTGCAACAAAACCAAAGTAATTTGATTAGTCTCTTTGATGAAGTTTTTGGCGGGATTAGAGTAATTAAAGGTTTTGGAGCCGAAAAATACATCATTGAAAAGTTTAGGAATGAAAATGAAGGATACTTTAAATCTTGGCTCAAAATGTTGTTTAGGCAAGAGGCGGCTCCACCCGTTTCTGAAATTTTAGGGGTTACTTTGGTAGCTACGATTTTACTTTATGGAGGGACTTTGGTATTGAGTGGCGACTCAAATATGACTGCCTCAGCCTTTGTGGCCTATATATTACTCTACTCACAAGTAACGAGGCCAGCCAAAGAAATTTCTAATGCCATAGCTGGCACTCAAAGAGGAATTGTAGCAGCTGATAGAATTTTAAGCTTAATAGACACAGAATCAACTATTAAGGAGATTGAAAATCCTGTAGAAATCAGTGAAATTAAGGATAAAATTGAATTCAAAAATGTACACTTTAGGTACAATAATTCAAAAGAGGTGCTTAAAAACATTAATTTCACCATTCCTAAAGGGAAAACTGTTGCTTTGGTGGGTTCCTCTGGCAGTGGCAAATCTACCATTGCCGATTTATTGCCGAGATTTTATGAGGTAACTTCAGGTGAAATATTAGTGGATGGCATTCCTATTCAAAATATAAAAATTGAATCGTTGAGAAAAATAATGGGGATTGTGACCCAGGAGAGCATTCTTTTTAACGACTCAATAAAAAATAATATTCTTTTTGGGAGTAAATTCTCAGAAAAAGAAGTGGAGGAAGCCTCCAAAATAGCCAATGCTCACCAATTTATTATTCAAACTAAAGCTGGATACGAAACTTTTATTGGCGACAGAGGCGGAAAACTATCGGGCGGTCAGCGGCAGAGATTAAGTATTGCCAGAGCTATTTTAAAAAACCCTCCCCTTTTAG
Source organism: Bacteroidota bacterium (assembly GCA_040385875.1). Classification (GTDB taxonomy): domain Bacteria; phylum Bacteroidota; class Bacteroidia; order Cytophagales; family Spirosomataceae; genus JANMZR01. The sequence goes on along the minus strand of JAZKGO010000004.1, from coordinate 117,839 downwards.
TGCTTGACGAGGCCACTTCGGCACTGGATACTGAATCAGAAAAATTGGTGCAAGAGTCGCTGGCCAAATTAATGAAAAACCGTACTACTTTGGTAATCGCCCATAGACTCTCCACTATCCAAAATGCGGACGAAATCATAGTCATACATAAAGGCGAAATAGTTGAGAAAGGTACTCATAATCAACTAATTACAATCGAAAATGGTTTTTACAAAAAGCTGAATTCGATGCAAGAGGCGAGCAACTAATAAATACATTTTAAAATTGATATAAGGCAACTTTATCATTCTATTCACACAATGACCATCCATGAAATTTTAAAGAAATTTTGGGGGTATGATAGTTTTAGACCTTTGCAAGAGGAGGTAATTAAAGCAGTATTGTCAGGAAATGATACACTTGCTTTGCTACCGACAAGTGCTGGCAAATCGATCTGCTTTCAAGTGCCAGCAATGGCAATCGAGGGTATCTGTATTGTGGTAACGCCGTTGATTGCCCTCATGAAAAATCAAGTTGAAAATCTCAGAAATAAAGGCATTAAGGCAGTTGCTATTTATTCTGGAATGCATCATCAAGAAATTGATACCCTGCTCGATAATTGTGTATATGGTGAGGTAAAATTTTTATATGTTTCGCCCGAAAGGCTTACTACACCATTATTTATTGAAAGGGTTAAGCGAATGAATATCAATCTCTTAGCCATAGATGAAGCCCATTGTATTTCTGAATGGGGCTATGATTTTAGGCCTGCCTATTTAAAAATAATTGAATTTAAAGCACTTATTCCGACTGTAAATCAAATTGCCTTATCGGCATCGGCCACCAAAGAAGTTGCTCTTGACATCTGTGAAAGGCTAAATCTTAAAAATCCAAAACAATTTAGATTAAGTTTTGCAAGAAAGAATATTTCCTATTCGGTGATTGAGAATGAGGACAAGGATCGGAAGTTATTGGATATTTTGACAAAAGTAAAAGGCACCAACATTATTTATGTGAGGAGTAGAAAGCGAGCCAAAAGCACCTCAGACTGGCTCAATTCAAAAGGATTTAATACAGACTTCTATCATGCTGGCTTGGCTCATGACCAACGTAATAGCAAACAAGACAATTGGATAAAAGGGAAAACCAATACTATAGTAGCCACCAATGCATTTGGTATGGGAATTGATAAATCAAACGTTCGTTTGGTTATTCATTTAGATTTGCCTGAGAGCCTAGAAGCTTATTATCAAGAGGCTGGTAGGGCTGGTCGTGATGAGCTAAAAGCTTATGCAGTAATACTTTATACTATCAATGATGCCAATAATCTGATTACCAAAATCGAAGAAGCCTATCCCCCGACTGATTATTTGAGACGAGTGTACCAGATGTTAGCCAACTTTTATCATATACCAATCGGTGGAGCAGAAAATGAGACTTTTCCTTTTAATTCGGTAGAATTTCAACAGAATTTTGATTTAAAAATTGGGGAGCTTTTTAAAGCAATAAAAATATTGGAGTCGGAAGGTTTTATTCAACTGAATGAAGCATTTAACAACCCTTCAAAAATTCAAATAATTGTCAATAATAACGAACTATATAGTTTTAGACTAACAAACGAACGAGTCGATAACTTTATAAAGCTACTTTTGAGAATGTATGGTGGCGATTTATTTACTGATTTTCAAACAATTTCAGAAACTCTAATTGCCAAAAACTATTTATTGCCAGTAGTTGAAATTGTGAAGCTACTCGACTTCTTGCATTCAAATAAAATTATCAACTATCTAAAACAAAGTAATCTCCCCACCATTACCTACCTAAGCCCCCGATACGATGCAAAATTATTACCAATTAAAGAGCAAAATATTTTGTTTCGCAAAAATCGGGATCTCAATAAAGCAAAAGCGATGATTAATTTTGCCAATCAAGAGAATCAATGTCGGTCAAAAATAATTTTAGAATACTTTAACGAAATTGTTGAATCGGATTGTGGAATATGCGACAATTGCTTGAAAAACAAAAAGTTAGGCAAAAATTTCAATGAAGAAATTGGTAGCTATCAAGTTAAAATCACTTTACTTTTGGAGGCTGGTCCCATGAGTGCTGAGCAATTAAAAAATACAATATTTCCTAAAAGTGAAAAACTATTTACAGAAGCAATAGAACTGTTACTCGAAAATGACCACCTGATTTATACTCATAATGGTGACCTAATATTGAAGAATTAAGCTATCCAGTCACTTTATTCTTAATCCCATCAACAATAAACCACTGAGCCAAAATATAAGTGCTCATGATTAAAAAACCTGCAAAAGGAACGGCAAATTGAAATTTATTAATAGCAATAAGGCTATCAGAAACCATAAATAATAGTGCCCCATGAAATACTATTTTGCCATAACTATGACTATTCCAAAGAGTTAGTGCCGATAGAACCATTGTCAGAATAGCCATAAAATACAGCACTACAGGTATTTTCAAATCTCCTAATTTTGGAAAAAGGTAAAGCATTGTAACCAAACCAAAAAGCAAAACAAAAACTGTATAATACCCTTTGGAATACAAACCATTGAAAGTAAA
>JAZKGO010000004.1:102198-115177 GCA_040385875.1 Bacteroidota bacterium | reverse complement strand
ATAATTCAAAAGTAGCAATTAAAAAGAAGCCATATTTAAAGTACTTTTCAATCACTTTTAGAAAGATTTAGCAATATTTACAAATTCTCTTGACTTCAATGAAGCGCCACCAATGAGGCCACCATCCACATCAGCACAGGCAAAAAGTTCAGCGGCATTTTTTTCATTGCAGCTTCCACCATATAATATACTCAAATTTTGGGCTAATTCATTGCCATATTTATTGCTGATATGTTGTCGTAAATAAGCATGCATTTCTTGAGCTTGTTCTGAACTTGCCGTTAATCCGGTTCCAATTGCCCAAATAGGCTCGTAAGCTATTACAATTTTAGAAAACTCTGATGCTTCCAAATGAAATAAGCTTTCAGTCAGTTGGTTAGCCACAAATTCTAAAAATGAGGTACCGTTTCGAAGCTCAAGTGATTCGCCACAGCAAAATATTGGCGTTAAATTATTAGCTATGGCTATGTCAACCTTATCTTTCAATTGAGCATTTGACTCAGAAAAATATTGGCGTCGCTCGCTATGACCAATGATCACATATTTAACGTCAATCGATGCTAGCATTGAGGCCGAAACCTCACCAGTATAAGCTCCTGAGGCTTTGTCATGGCAGTTTTGAGCGGCTACAGCTATATTGGGCGACTTATCTAAATATTTATTTAAAGGTATTAAATAAGGAAACGGACAAGCCATTATCAATTGAACAGATGAATTTACTTCGTCGTTGGCCATAAAAATCACTTCTGAAGCCAATGACAATGCTTCTTCATAATTTTTGTTCATTTTCCAGTTGCCAGCTACAATTTTTTTTCTCATTTTTCTTCGAAAATAGTATTACAATTTTTTAAACTAAGTACAAATATAATTATTCAAAATTGGAATATAATATAAATTAAGCTCCACCTGATTCCGAGCCTTAAACAAAGCTAAAGATTTAGAATAATTACAATTTTTTTTATAATAATTCGCTGATTTATCCTAACTTTAGCATGAAATAGAAGGAAAAATTGATTGCTAAATCCCTTTATAAAATAGCAATCTTAGAAAAAACACATTTACAAAAGTTAGAAGCGGTACTCAACATAAATGAAAAGATTATTAAAAGTTGTATTTTTTAGTCTTACTTTAATACACTTTGGATTTGAATCCATGAGTCAGAAAAGCAATTATCCCGACTTTGGATTTCACTTTTCGAAAAACAAAAGAACCGTAACCGTCCCATTTCAACTAATGTCTAATCTGATAGTGGTACCCATAACTATCAATAATTCAGATACTTTAAAGTTTATTTTCGACACTGGCGTTAGTAATACTATCATTACAGATCCAGCCTTAGCTGTTAAATTAAACCTTAAAAAGACTAGAAAAGTGAAGATTGCCGGAGCAGGTGAAGGCAATGATCAAATGGCTTATGTTTCTCCAAATAATACATTTAGAATGGGAGAGATCATAGCCAAGAATCAAAATCTTATTGTGCTTGAAAACGACTTTCTTGAAATTTCACAAATCCTAGGGATGAAAATACACGGGATTTTTGGCTATGATATTTTCAACTATTTTGTTGTCAATATTGATTTTGCCTCAAGTAACATTTTTTTACAGAAACCAGAAAAATTTAAATATAAGGCCTCAAAAGGAGTATTATTCCCGATTGAAATCCAGGAAACCAAACCTTATCTTAATGATGTATCGATAGAAATAAATAACAAAACTATGTTGGCAAGGTTGATGATTGACACTGGTGCGGGCCATGCAATCTCATTAGAGCTAACCAAAAAAGATGAGGTTGAATTGCCTAAAAATTTAGTGAGATCACAGTTAGGAAAAGGTCTCAATGGAATAATTAACGGTAGTTTAGGCCGTACTGATAAAATAAATTTGGGAAAATTTGAATTGAAAGATGTTATTACCTCCTTTCCTGATAGTGAGTCTGTTGCTAAAAAACTCTCTAAAGAGATTATCAGAAATGGTAATATCGGTTGTGATATTTTACGAAGGTTCAGTGTAACTTTCAATTATCGGGATAAATATATGCTTTTAAAACCATATAATAGCCGTCTGAAAGAGCCATTTGAGCATAATATGAGTGGTATTGAATTTATAGCGAAGGGGGCTTCTTTCAATGAGTTTTACATTGATAGAGTGGATGAAAATTCACCAGGTTATTTGGCCGGCTTTAGAGAAGGAGACCAAGTAATTTCAATCAATAATTCGAATTATTCAGACGAAACACTCAGCAATATTTACAAAACTTTGCAAAAAAAAGAAGGTAGGAGTATTTCTTTAGTGGTAAAGCGAGGTTCCGAATTTATCTTTAATACTTTTGTATTGAAGAAAATAATTTAGCAATACCAAACATAAAATATATTAGCCCATCAGGGTTTTTTATAACAAAAAAACGAGCTCAAAAGATATTAAAATACTATCTTTTGAGCTCGTAAATATTTATTAATCAGTGACTTACGCTGAAAGTGTGCCTTTCAAAGCAGCTTTCTTAATTGCAGCCTCAATACCAATTTTATTGATAGTACGAATCGCACTTGTTGACACCTTCAATTGCACCCAAGCGTCTTCAGTTGGCAAATAAAACGCCTTTTTACGAAGATTTGGATAAAATTTTCTCTTAGTTTTATTGTGCGCATGCGACACATTATTACCTACCTGTGTTTTTTTTCCTGTTAATTGACAAACCTTGGCCATGACTATATGCTATTTTCAAAAATGAAGTGCAAAGGTCGCTTTTTTTTTACAAAATACCAAATCCATTCTAATAAATTTATAAAAAATAAGAATTGCTGCCATTCAAATAATTATGGGCTTTTCATTAACTTTGAGAGTTATTGTTGTTTATATGGGCAATGTTTACAACCATTTTTGCAGCAAAAACCTCTATCTAAGTGAAATTTTTCAGTAAAAACTACTAATCCATTTTTATCAATATAAAAGTTTTCATTGCTAGGTTTGGAAGTCTTTTCTTTTTGGGATGATTTCAATCAATCAAAATTTAAGGATGATCAAGTTTCATTATTATTAGTCTTACTACCAGCATAACAAAAATACTATCCCAAAGTTTTGAATATCAAAATTTAATTCAATGATTGAAAACATTTTTCAAATACAAACAGCTTCACAAAGAGCAATAGCCCTTGAAGATAAATACGGTGCACACAATTATCATCCGATTCCTGTGGTTTTGGAACGTGGCCAAGGAGTATTTGTTTGGGACATGGAGCGCAAGCAATATTTCGACTTTCTTTCAGCTTATAGTGCTGTAAATCAAGGACATTGCCATCCAAAAATAGTGGATGCTATGATAGCTCAATTACAAAAATTGACACTCACTTCAAGGGCTTTTTACAACAACCAACTGGGTGAATGCGAAAAATACCTTTGCGATTATTTTGAATATGACAAAGCTTTGATGATGAACTCAGGCGTTGAAGGGGGTGAAACTGCCATAAAATTAACGAGAAAATGGGCCTACAAAGTGAAAGGAGTTGAGCAAAATAAAGCCAAAATTCTTTTTGCAGAAGGCAATTTTTGGGGCAGAACAATTGCCGCAATCTCCTCCTCGACAGATCCCAGCAGCTATAACGATTATGGTCCACTTTTGCCAGGCTTTGAAATAATCCCTTATAATAATTTAGATGCTTTAGAAACCGCTCTTCTTGACCCCAATATGGCTGGTTTTATGGTGGAGCCAATACAAGGGGAAGCTGGAGTACTAGTACCCGATGACGGTTATCTGAAAAAAGCCTATGATTTATGCAAAAAAAATAATGTATTATTCATTGCGGATGAGGTTCAAACAGGAATTGCCCGTACAGGCAAACGAATTTGTTGCGATCACGAGGGTGTGCATCCAGATATTCTGATACTTGGGAAAGCCCTTTCAGGCGGCCTTTATCCAGTTTCTTGCGTATTGGCCAATGACGAAATTATGCTTACCATTAAACCTGGCGAGCATGGTTCCACTTATGGTGGCAATCCATTGGCAAGTGCGGTAACGAGAGCTGCCCTTCAAGTGGTGCTGGACGAAAAGCTATCCGAAAATTCTGAAAAAATGGGGATTTTGTTTAGAGAAAGACTTGCCAAAACAAAAGCAAAAACTAATTTGATAACAGAAGTACGAGGGAAAGGTTTGTTAAATGCCATTGTATTGAATGATGCTGAGGAAGGAAAATTAGGCTGGGAAATTTGCATGAAATTGGCGGATAATGGCCTTCTGGCAAAACCTACGCATGGCAACAAGATTAGATTTGCGCCGCCATTGGTCATTTCTGAACAACAGATGAACGATGCCTGTGACATTATCGAAAAAGTAATTTTTAGCTTTAATTAATGACTTTCAGAAATCGACTTCAATATTTTTTAGTTAAAAAATTACAGATTTCGAATAAAGAAGCGATCGAACTAATTGTTACGGGCCAAATATTGGTAAATAATTCGGTATCATGTCATAATTTTGAACTATCTGAAACTGACTCAGTTGGTTATAAAGAATTAGTTTTGCAAGAAGCTAAAAAATTGATTTATGTTGCTTTTTACAAACCGAGGGGAATTGAAACAACTTTAAATAGAAAGATACCCGATAATTTAGCAGCTATTTTACCTTTTGATGAATCACTATTCCCTGTGGGAAGGCTTGATAAAGAATCTGAAGGGCTACTATTACTCACCAACGATGGGAAAATATTTGATCATACTCTTCGCCAGGAAAATAATATCGAAAAAGAATACATTGTGAAGGTAAACAAGACGATTTCAGATGATTTTTTATCAAAAATGAGTACTGGAGTGAACATTTTAGGAAAAACAACCAAAGAATCAAAAATTGAAAAGATTGATGAGTTTCAATTTAAAATAATTCTTACTCAGGGGCTCAATCGTCAGATTCGAAGAATGTGTTATAAATTAGGGTATGAAGTAGAAAGTTTAATAAGAATTAGAATTGGAAATATTTCCCTATTAGCACTTAAACCACTAGAATTCAGATATTTATGACTATTTTCAATGGATACACTTTTGATTTAATCGAATTTTAATTTCTGATTTTACTATCATGATTAAATTTACAATTAGGGTTAAGGAATGCAAGTTTTTTTAGTATTAGGGATAGTCAAAATCGTTAAAAGTGAATACTTTTAACGATTTTTTTTTATTTAAACTTAATCAATAATGGAAACAAAAAAAGCAGTAATTATTGGCGCTTCTGGGCTTGTAGGGGGACACCTCCTAAATGAACTGCTGCAAAATCAGAATTATTCCGAAGTAACCATCTTGGTCAGAAAAAAAATTGACTTCAGCCATTCGAAGCTAAAACAGCAAATATTTGATTTTGAAAATATTGATAGTCAAGACATTATAACCGACGAAATCTTTTGTGCGATTGGTACAACACTTTCAAAAGCTGGAAGCAAAGCAGCACAATATCATATTGATTGTGAAATACCCTATGCAGTAGCAAAGAATGCCTTTGCCAATGGGGCAATTGGTTTTTTCTTGATTTCGTCCTTAGGAGCAGATGCAAAATCATCCAATTTTTACCTAAACACAAAAGGCCAGTTGGAAGAAAAAGTGAAAGGAATAGGTTTCGAAACATTTGTCACAGCACGGCCTTCTATTTTGGCTGGTGTAAGAAATGAAAATCGAATTGGTGAAAAAATCGGATTGTTTATCTCGAAAATCATTGAGCCATTGCTTCTAGGAAGTTTGAAAAAATATGCTGTAATTGAAGCTTCAACTGTTGCAAAAGCGATTGTAAAGATTGCTTCCTCTAATCAAAAAGGAATCAGATTTATTGAATCGGATGCCTTAAAAAATATCGCAAACAGCTCATCATCAACTATATAGTATTTCATGGTTATTTTTATTATCACCTTCATTATCAGCTTTTTAGGATCAGTTCATCCAGGTCCTCTGAATGTTTCGGTAGTTGAAATCACTCTTAAAAATAGCCTAAAAGCTGGGTTGATAATGGCTTTTGGGGGTATTATTCCAGAGCTATTTTATAGTTGGTTAGCTGTTGAAGGAATTCTATTTTTTCAAAGAAACCAAACCATTTTCACAATACTCAAATGGCTAATGGTTTCAGTTCTGTTAATAATGGGAATTAGTACCCTATTTTCAAAAGAAAAGGTTATAAAAAGTAAAGAAATCGGTGCAAGTACATTCATAAAAGGATTTGTCCTCTCAATTTTGAACCCACAGCTTCTTATTTTTTGGTTACTGATAGTGGTTTATTATCAAGGACTTAGCTATTTGAAAATCCAAAATTCGTTTGATAAATTTTCATTTATAATAGGGGCTGGTTTGGGCGCTTTTGTTTTAAATTATATATATGCTAGTTGGGCTTTTGCTAAAAAAGATTTTATATTTAAGCATGTCAATCGCCAATTATTCAACCTATTGATTGGTGGGAGTTTTATTGTGATGGCTATATTCCAAATTGTGAGGTTATTATATAACTAATTAAATGTCTTATTTTCGACAATCATAATTCTAGATTTTAACGAATTTTACAAAGTAAAATCGGTCCATTTAATCGCTATCATTTAAATGAATTTTCAAAAAAAACCACTTTGGTTAGTTAAGTTATTGCACTTTGAATATTGGACCTGGTGGGTATTTTATTTACCACTTTTACCTTGGTATTTATGGCAAGCAATCAGAGCCAAATCACTCACTTATTTTTCAAATGTGGATCCATGTATCGATTATGGCGGTTTTTTTGGTGAAAGCAAAAGTGCCATTTTAGAAAAAATAAATAAAAAATACCTCCCAAAAACATTATTAATTTCCACCGATCAAACTTTTGAATCGGTAATAAATAGGTTAAAAGTAAACGAAATTCAATTCCCGGTTATTTGCAAACCTGATATTGGGGAGCGAGGTAATGGAGTTGAAAAGGTTGAAAGTTTGGAGTCATTGAACAATTACCATTTGAACAATCTAAATTATATCATTCAAGAATTTATTGATTTCCCAATCGAATTAGGAGTGTTGTATTACCGACTCCCTAGTGAGGCTTGCGGACATATCACTTCTATCACTAAAAAAAGCTTCCTGAAAGTAACAGGTGATAACAAAAATACTATTGAAGAGTTAATGGAATTATCGGACAGAGCTAGATTTCAGCTAGATTCGATGAGAAAGAGACTAGGAAATCAGATCAAAAGAATACCTAAAGAAGATGAAATCGTTTTATTGGAACCCATTGGAAACCATTGCAGAGGCACCACTTTTTTGGATAATAATCACTTGATTAGCAAAGAATTAGAAAATGTTTTTGACGAAATTAGCAAACCAATTATTGGTTTTCATTATGGCCGTTTCGACCTGAGGGTAAAGTCAGTTGAGGATTTATACAGGGGTGAAAACATTAAAATAATGGAACTGAATGGGGTTTCAGCTGATCCAGGTCATATTTACGACCCGGATTACAAGTTATTTTATGCTTATGGCGATGTAGCCAAACATTGGAAAATATTGGCTGACCTCTCAATTTTACAGCAAAAAAACGGGATAGAGCCTATCCCAATAAAAATACTTTGGCCTGTAGTGAAGGAACATTTTTTTTAATAATTATATTTGCATTTCCACATTAATTAAAAACCCATATGCCAACTAGTTTTACCGCTCTAAACACAAAAGAGCAAATTTTTAATGAAATTAAAAGTAGGCTTGAAAACAATAATTTTCAAATAGACCAATTTGATTTTTCGAGACCGTGGGGTGGCTTTTTCGTAATTGATGAAGATCAAGTTGAAAAGTTCATCGTGAAATATTTCCCAAAAATCAAAATCAGCGATCTAAAAATTACCTCAAAATTAAGCCCAAAAATATTGGTTGTGGGGCCAGGAAAAAGGTTGTCTTGGCAGTATCATGACCGCCGTGCCGAAATATGGAGGGTTGAGGCTGGATCAGTGGGGGTAATTACCTCAGATACCGACGAAGAAGGAAAAATTCAGATATTAAAGCCGGGAGATTTGATAAAATTAAGACAAGGTGAGCGCCATCGATTGGTGGGTTTGGATGGTTGGGGTGTGGTAGCAGAAATTTGGCAACATACAGATACCGAAAACCCTTCAGATGAAAGCGATATCTATAGACTTCAGGACGATTTTGGGAGATAAGCTCCCAAAATTAAGTCTTGGGAGTTTTAGCTTTTATAATTAGCCTCAGAGATTGATCATAGGTCACATAATTCCATAGCCAACTGATAAAAATCATTACACGATTTTTGATGCCTACAAGTGACATTAAATGAACAAACATCCAAGTGAGCCATGCGAAAAATCCAGCAAACTTAAAATAAGGTAAATCTACCACTGCCTTGTTGCGACCAATTGTAGCCATTGAACCTAAGTCATTATACTTGAATGGCTTAAGTTCATTACCTCGCAAAAGTGAAGCCAAATTTAGTGCTAATAAGTTGCCCTGCTGAATGGCCGGTTGTGCAACCTGAGGGTGCCCTTTTGGGAATGTCTCCTCTTCCATATAAGCTAAATCACCAATTGCAAAAACATTCTTCAAACCCTCCACCTGATTGAATTGATTCACTTTTATTCTGCCACCATAGGTTATCGCTGATTTTTCTATTCCTTCCATAAAATTGGCTTTTATTCCAGCTGCCCAAACCAAATTATTGGTACGAATTTGACTCCCATCATTAATTTTGGCATATTTGCCGTCAAAATCAACCACTCGCTTCCCGTTAATTACATTCACCCCCAATTCCTGTAAATATTTTTTAGCATTTTTAGAGGCCCCATCACTCATTACATCCAGCACTTCGGCACTTGATTCGATTAAATACACTTGCATGGCATCAAAATCAAGCTCTGGATAATCTTTGGGTAAAATATGTCTTTTCATTTCAGCTAAAGTTCCTGAAACCTCCACCCCAGTCGGTCCGCCACCTACCACTACGATATTGAGCAAACCTTGACGATCATCTTCATTTTCGACTGTAATGGCATCTTCAAAATTTTGCAATATTCTATTTCTCAAACCCAATGCTTCTGAAACGGATTTCATTGGCAAGGCTTTATCCTGTATATTAGTCATACCAAAAAAATTGGTATCCGCTCCTATAGCTAGCACCAAATAATCATAGTTGATCCGACCTAGTTGGGTAAGAATATGATTTTCAGCAGTATTGATGGAGGTCACTTCGGTTACCCTCACATGCACATGTGGGTTATTTTGAAAAACCAATCGAAGTGGAAATGAAATTGCGGAAGGCTCTAAACCAGCAGTGGCCACTTGATAAAAAAGGGGCTGAAACTGGTGATAATTTAGTTTATCAACCAATACCACCTGAAAGTCATCCGTTTGGGCTAATTTTTGACTAATAGCCAATCCTCCAAAACCTGCTCCAATGATTACAACACGTTTCCTATCTGTTTCCGGAATATTTGCTTTCATTGATTGGCCAAAGTTAAATTCACCACTTTTTCATAATAATTGATGTATTGGGGCAATATTTTTTCAATGTCAAATTGTTGGGCTTGGTGCAATGCATTTGCTTTAAAAGTCGCAAAATTCTCCTCTTTAAGTATAAATAGGGCATTTTTGGCCATATCTTCCACATCTCCGACTTTACTTAAAAAGCCCGTTACACCATTAATATTTACTTCAGGAATGCCCCCTGCATCCGACGAAATTACGGGTACTTCACAAGCCATAGCCTCTAATGCCGCCAATCCAAAGCTCTCTTTTTCGGAAGTCAGTAAGAAAAGATCTGCCATGGAAAGCACCTCTTCAATTACATCTAATTTACCAAGAAAACGTACATCATCATGAAGGCCTAATTCATTTACTAAATTTTCGATTGCGGTTCTTTCGGGGCCATCGCCAACAAATAATAACTTGCTAGGCGTCTGCTGTTTTACTCGATAAAACACTTGAACAATATCCTCTATTCGCTTTACCTTTCTAAAATTAGAAGTATGCATCAATAGTTTTTCATTGTTTGGGCAAATCGCTATTTTAAAATGATCTTTTCTCTGTTTTTTGAATCGCTCAAGATCAATAAAATTAGGTATTACTTCGATTTCTTTTGTGATTGAAAACTCTTTATAGGTATCGTTACGCAAGCTTTCAGAAACAGCTGTCACACCATCGCTTTGCTGGATTGAAAAAGTAACCACTGGTTCAAAAGAAGGGTCTTTACCCACTAAAGTAATGTCAGTACCATGCAGAGTGGTAATTACGGGTATATCCAGCCCCTGTGAACGCAAAATTTGTTTGGCCATATAGGCTGCCGAAGCATGAGGAATCGCATAATGTACATGCAATAAATCTAGTTTTTCAGTTTTTACCACATGCACAATTTTACTCGCCAATGCCGACTCATAGGGTAGATATTGAAACAATGGATAACTTGAAACACTCACTTCGTGATAATAAATATTTTCACTAAAAAAATCAAGTCTTGATGGTTGCGTATAGGTAATAAAATGCACTTCAAAGCCTTTTTTAGCCAAGGCCTTACCAAGCTCTGTTGCTACTACACCACTACCGCCGTAAGTTGGGTAGCATACAATTCCTATTTTCATGAATATATAAATGTTTTTTAAGGTCTCTTGGAATGCACAATATTTTCACAGAATCCTGCGGACATCTTTGGTTTGTATTCAAAGACTTAATTATGGGCATTTCATTCGTCTATTTTTGAATATTAATGTGAATGGCGACTCAATTCTAAATTTCCACCATAATTTTTGTTTCTACTTATAAGTATTAGAGGTATAACACAAAAATTAAGATTTTTATCCAAACAAAATCAAAATTAATTAAGATTATCAATCTGAAACATACGAGATTTGTCTTTTGATTAATTATTAGATGGTATTTCAAAACATTATTTTCTTTTTTAAGCTTATTCGCTGGCCTAATATTTTACTGTTGGCTATCAATTTATATTTGATTAATGGGTTTTTGGTCCATCGAAATGTTTTTTCATTTGTGCCATTACTTGATAAAAAATTTAATTTTCTTGTATTTTCGATACTCCTAATTACAGCTTCAGGCTACTTGATTAATGATTACTACGATGTGGAAATTGACAAAACAAACAAAAAGGATAAAGTAATTATTGGTAAAACGATAAGTAAGAATGCGGCTATTTCAACTTATTTTCTACTCAATATTGTTGCTCTAATTTTAATTTATTCGTTGAATCTTAAATTAGCTATTTTCTTTTTAGGTAGCATTATTATTTTGTGGTGGTACTCCTATTATTTAAAAAAACAACCCTTTTTGGGCAACCTAATAGTCTCAATTTATACTGCCATACCCTTTTTAGTGATTGCTTATTATTTTCAAACAGAGAATAATTCACTCTATTTGTATTGCTATTTTGCATTTTTTATTAGCCTGATTAGAGAAATTGTAAAAGACATCGAAGACATGGAAGGAGATAAAATTGCCAATTGCCGAACGATCCCAATTATTTTAGGCATTGAAAAAACAAAAGCGATTGTCCAAATACTATTTCTAGCTTTTGTTGTTTCATTTTTTTACTTATTATTTCTTAAAATTCATTTTCCAATACTTATCACGCTAATTTTCCTAGGATTGTTCATTCAATTCCAACTCAAACTTAGGCTTTCGGTGTCAATTGCTGATTTTCATTTTTTAAGTACTTTTTTGAAAATTATTATGTTTTTTGGTGTAATAAGTATGATTTTTGTATAAATTTTAATTAGTAATCAATTGAAAAAAATAGCCATATTTGCCTCAGGTAGTGGGTCAAACGCCGAAAAGATAGTTGAATATTTTGCAGAAAACCCTAACATAGTTGTATCGATAATCCTCACCAATAACCCAAATGCCGGAGTAATTGAAAGGGCAAAAAAATTGAATATCCCCTGCTATGTATTTGATAAAGAAGCCTATAGAAGTGGGGATGTTTTGAAATTTTTGTTAAAAAATGATATCGACTTGGTAGTTTTAGCAGGCTTTTTATGGCTCATTCCCCAATCATTCATTGCTGCTTTCCCCAACAAGATTATCAATTTGCATCCAGCGCTTTTGCCAAAATATGGCGGGAAAGGCATGTACGGCCACCATGTACACGAAGCTATAATCGAAAATAAGGAAAAAGAATCTGGGATTACTATCCATTTTGTAAATGAAGCTTATGATGAGGGAGCAATCATTTTTCAAGCTAGCTTCAAAATTAATTTGGACGACTCAGCGATGGATATTGCGGCGAAAGGGCAAAAGCTAGAGCATAAACACTTCCCAGCGGTCATTGAGAAAATCTTGACAAATTCATAAAGAGCAGTTCAAAATTGAGATGTATAGAAAGAAAAAGTCTTTTTGAATTTCAAAATTTTGTATTTGAAGATTCTTAGGATAACAGTTGCAATCCCTATCATAAAAATGGGACGATTCTTTTTTATTTTTATAAGACCATCAAATTCAAATATAAAAGAAAAAGCTCCCAAATGTGGATTCCAGGAGCTTTTTTTAAATAAGATAAATTAGGTTAGGTATAAGCCTGAACATCCTCCAAAGTGATTTCCTTTTCACACATAATCATTAATCTCTCAGCAACATTGTGTAATTCACGCACGTTGCCCGTCCAAGGCATTTCTTGAAGATATTTAATGGCACTATTTGAAATTTTCTTTGGAAAAGTATGGTACTGATTAGCCAAATCAATCAAAAATCGGCTTATTAGTACTTGAATATCCTCCCTCCTACTCGATAAAGCTGGCACTTTTACTGGAATAACGTTGAGCCGATGATAAAGATCCTCTCTAAAATTACCATTTTCGATTTCCTTGGCGAGATCCTTATTAGTAGCTGCGATAATTCTTACGTTCACTTTAATATCTTTTTCGCCCCCTACTCTTGAAATTTTATTTTCTTGTAAAGCACGAAGCACTTTGGCCTGAGCTGAGAGACTCATATCACCAATTTCATCCAAAAAGAGAGTGCCCCCTTCCGCCTGTTCAAACTT
>JAZKGO010000004.1:92054-102098 GCA_040385875.1 Bacteroidota bacterium | reverse complement strand
ATTATCTCATTTTCAAAATCTGAACTAGGAAAAGTAGCTATTTCAGCTGATTTCACCGCTTCTGATTTTTCAATTGCATTTTTAATTGAATTGAGTTGCCTGTTCAAATCTGGGGGCTTGGATATAAAATCAAAAGCTCCTAATTGTGTTGCTTTATTGATCGTTTCAGGGTCGCTAAATGCTGAAACCATTATAAATTGAGTATGCTTTCCCAAATTCCCTGCCTTTGAAAGCATTTCCAAGCCATCCATTGCAGGCATTTTTATATCACAAAGCACTACATCATAATTATCATTCTCAATCATTTTTAATCCTTGCTCACCATTCTGAGCCTCATCCACTTCGTAATCTTCAAACTCAAGGATATCCCTCATGGCTGAGCGTATACTTTTTTCGTCATCAACAATTAATAATTTAGGCATATTTTTAATTTTTAGTAATCACTAAGAGAAATTTCATTCTAAAATTCAACTCCTCTTAGTAATTGTTTTAGGTTTACGCTTCAAAAAAATTAATACCTGTAGTGTTAAAACTAAACGCAATATAGTAAATAATTGTAAACTGATTTACAATTGTAAATATTTTTTATTATTTTTTATTGAAAATTTTTAAATCAAGCACTATTTGATTAAAAACGATTGATTTACAAATGGAAAATCTATTGAACTTAATTGATAATTGTCAACTGCTGATTGTTTGAAATAAAATCCTCTATTACCTAGTCATCTTAAGTTTTAAATGATATTAATTGATTACGTCAGCCTCATGACAAATGGCCCAGCCCCATGAAACTAATTTTATATTATAATTTTTTTATAGTGATATGATTAAATCTATTTAACTAGTTTAATTCTGTTCTTTTACCTTCACGATTTTAAAGTACTATCGACTTATGAAGATTGTTTTTTACGGGTTTCTTTTCTTGGTAATCGCACATAAAACGCTATCCCAAAAGAATGAAAATAGTTTTGAAGCGTTTGACATAGCTATTGCTTCTGGGAAAAAGGGATTTTCACCGGCAATGAGCTATGAGAAACTATTTGGGCTGGGTCAAAAAGGTAAATTAAAATTAGGCTACGGATTAAGGTATACTGGCTATTTTGCACAGGAAAAAAAAATGAATTTTAGAACCGCTCCCGCCTCACTTACTTCAGGTAAATCAAGCTTGGCAGCACTTTTTTCCGAAGACATTGATTCTCAAATTGATACCTTGCAGCTAGATAATGTTCAAACCAATGCGTTAAATTTAACTATTAGATTGGGTTACAGCATAGCTAAAAAAATAGAAGTCGGTTTCAATATTGATGCTATAGGCTTTACATTTGGCAAAAAACAAAGGGGTATTTTTGTAGGAAATGAGACTGACTCTGACGGAAAATCAAATAATGGAAAAAGTGTAATAGCTTCGCCCACAAAGTTCAATCTACTTCTAATTAGTGATTCTGACATCGGATCTTTAAATTCAGAAATATTTGCCAGGTATTTTATTTCTGAAAAAATTGGAATTAGAGCAGGAGCAAGTTTCCAATTTCTGGAGTATACTGCAGATAAAAAACTGGCTTTTGATAACGACCGCTATAGGTCAAAGCAATTATTGCCATTTGTTGCGTTATCAATAAAATTTTAATTTTATAAATGAAAAATACGATATTCGTATGGCTAATAGTTTTATTAGCGGTACAAATGAGTTTGGCTCAGGTGTGGAAACCAACTTCCTCTTCTTTTGGTTTTACCACTAAAATGTTGGGGATAAAAGTAGAGGGCAAATTTAAAGGCTTTCAAGGTATTATTAATTTTGACCCTAATGAGCTCCAAAATGCCACTATTTCAGGTACCGTTGAAGCAGCGACGATTGATACCGACAATAGTTTGAGAAATACTCATTTAAAAGAAAAGTCAGATTTTTTTGAAGTGGTTAAGTTTCCCAAATTAAAAATGAGCTCTGCTAAAATAGAAAAATCAGCAGAAGGATACATTGGTAATTTTAATTTAACCATCAAATCGATTACAAAAACATTGAAAATACCCTTTACCGTGAATATAAATAATGAAAAGGCGGTTTTTAAGGGATCGGCGAAAATCAATAGAAAAGATTGGAATTTAGGAGGCAACACATTCGGAATGAGCAACGATGTAAACATAAACCTACTCATAAACGCAATAAAACAATGAAAATAATTAATCTTGCAAATATTGAAGTACTCAATCAACTAAAGGCCGTTTTAGAGCAATTTGAGGGTATTGACTATAAAAAAAGTCTGAAAATATTAAATGAAATAAGTATTGGGCAGCATACACGCCACATTATTGAGTTTTATCAATGTCTATTTTATGGGCAAGAAAATGACCTGATTAATTATGATGACCGAAATCGAGATTTAAGGATTGAAACCGATTTGGAATATGCTATTTGGCACATTGATCAAATTCTTCTAAAACTCAACAGCTACTTAGATGATTCTAAAATATTTCTTGTAGTATCATTTGGCCTGAATAACGAAACAAAAGTGGGAACTTCTTTTGAGCGAGAATTGGCATACTTAATAGAACACACTATCCATCATTTAGCAATAATTAATATTGCTATCAAAGAATTACATCCAGAAATAATTGTTCCAAAATATTTTGGAGTGGCTTATTCAACTATTCAATATCAAGAAAACAAATCCTTAACTGCCTAAAATTCAACTAAATGTGTGTGCTCACTTTCGTCCCAACGGCTTCCAATGGTTTTATTTTAACCAATAATCGAGATGAAAACAGCAGCAGACCAAAGGCATTAGCCCCGAAAAAATATCACGCAGGAGGCAGTTCAATTTATTACCCAAAAGATGCAAAAGCAGAAGGGACTTGGATAGCCACCAGCCAAAAATATACTTTATGTTTATTAAATGGTGCCTTTGAAAAACATGTTCCAAAAGAAAGCTACTTTAAAAGCAGAGGTCATGTGATTTTGGATTTTTTTAATCATCAAAACTTTGAACTATTATGCAATAATAATTTTGATGGGATTGAAAACTTTACTTTAATTTTCATTGAAAATGAAGCAAAAAATATATTTCAACTTGTATGGAATGGGCTAAAATTGGATGTTCAAAACTTGATATGGAATGAGGCTCAAATCTGGTCGTCATGCACCTTATACAATCAAGCAATCCGTCAAAAAAGGGCTGAATTATTTTACCAATACTTATCAAATAATCCAAACCCGGATTATACTCAATTAATTGATTTTCATAGATTTACTGATATTGGAAGTATTGAAAACAATTTAATCATGAAGCGGAATGATGGCACAATCACTCAATGCATCAGCCAAATTGAAAACTTGGATAATGGCATTAGATTTACCTATTATGACTTGTTGGATAGCCATAAAAAAAGCCTGATAATCATCTAATTATCAGGCTTTTTTGAAAAATAGTTTTTCAAGAATTATTTAGAAACTAGTTTGGCAAATCTATGGTAAAATGGTGTTTTACTGTTTGCATCCTTTGGCATATATTTACCAGTAATAATTGGAATATACATCACTCTTCGTCGGGATTTTTCTCCGAAATTAGGAGATACTTCCACCCGATGCCATAAGCGACCGTCGTGTACTGTCAAATCACCCGCATCTACGCTAAAACCAACTTCACGATCATCTGGGCGATGGTCTATAAATTGTTTTTTTCCAAATAGCAACTTTAATTTGCTTTGAGTATGTGTCCCTGGCAACACTCTTAGTCCGCCATTTTCAAATGGGCAATTGTCCAAATGTATACCGACATTAAGCATTGGCAATATTTTTTGACCCAAAAACAAATCTCTAGGGCTATCGGTATGCCATCCCATTTGTGAAAACTTACTATTGGGTTGGTTGATATAGTGGTTAAATACCAGCCCATCTTTTTCATCCCTTCCCATTCGACCTTCATAAGGTTTCAATAATTCAAAGAGAATTGTGAATCTAGGATCTTTCAAAAACTCAGCCAAAACATCACTGTACTGATTGGCAAAACACATTCTTTGAATCATTTTATTACCCTTCTCGTCTTTACCAAATTTTAGTGGAGTGCCATTTATTTTTTCAATTCCTTGCTCAATCCAGCTTTCTTCGATTTTTTTGAGCTCGGATAAAAACAATTGAACAGTTTCTTTATTGATAAAGTTTTTGAATTGAATCACCCCAAATTTATCAAAATATTCGAGTTGCTCAGTTGTTAATTTATCTCCTAGCTGGAATGTTTTATACTCGAATTTTTTCATGCGAGAAATGGTATAATTTTAAGTTAACTTCAAAAAAATATTCAAAAAAATGCAAGAAACAATCTTTTATTTTTGCCTTTAATCAAAATAAATACTAAAAACGGATTGCAAAATAACAAAATTCATTCGAATTTTCAATTATAAAAAGGCTAAATGGTAAATATTTTGACTTCAAAATAGACAATTTGCACTTATTTTCTATGAAAAATCATATAACTACTAATATAAACCTTATTTTAAAAATTCTCCTGTAATAGTTATTACTAAATAAAATATGGATTTTTTTAAGATTTTAACTTGTAGATTATTGAAAATAAATCCTTTCTAAATGTTAAATTCTCATCTAATATTAATTATTTTTATGCCATCAACAAATTAAAAAGAAATGATAAATTTTGATTTTTCAGAGGAACAGCTAGCTGTAAGAGATGCAGCGAGAGATTTTGCCCAAAAAGAGTTGCTCCCAGGCGTTATTGAAAGAGATGATCAGGAATATTTCCCAGATGAACTTGTGAAAAAAATGGGCCAATTAGGTTTTTTAGGAATGATGGTTTCCGAACAATATGGTGGTGGTGGGATGGATACCGTTTCTTATGTTTTGGCCATGGAGGAATTATCGAAAGTGGATGCCTCGGCCTCCGTGATAGTTTCTGTTAATAATTCGTTGGTTTGCTGGGGGTTGGAGAAATATGGAAACGAATTTCAGAAAGATAAATACTTGAGAAAGTTGGCAACTGGCGAACATGTTGGAGCATTTTGTTTATCAGAACCAGAAGCTGGCTCAGATGCTACCTCCCAGCGTACAATTGCTGAGGATAAAGGAGACTATTACTTATTAAACGGTACTAAAAATTGGATTACAAATGGAGGAAGGGCCAATACTTATTTGGTAATGGCACAAACCCACCCCGAACTCCGCCATAAGGGCATCAATTGCCTCATTGTGGAAAAAGGAATGGAAGGCTTTCTGATTGGCAAAAAAGAACATAAACTGGGAATAAGAGGCTCTGACACTCATTCTTTGATGTTCACAGACGTAAAAATACCTAAAGAAAATAGAATTGGTGAGGATGGTTTTGGGTTCAAATTTGCCATGTCGACCTTGAACGGAGGCCGAATAGGCATTGCTTCGCAAGCCTTAGGCATTGCATCTGGCTCACTTGAGCTTTCTTTAAAATATTCAAAAGAAAGAAAGGCCTTCGGAAAATTAATTCATGAACACCAAGCAATTGCTCATAAATTAGCTGATATGGCTACTCAAATTGAGGCGGCTCGTTTACTATGTATTCAAGCTGCATTGGATAAAGATGCTGGTCGTGATTATGTAAAATCCGCAGCAATGGCCAAACTATTCGCCTCAAAAGTGGCAATGGATTCAAGTATCGAAGCGATACAAATTCATGGTGGATATGGCTATGTAAAAGAGTTTCATGTTGAGCGACTCATGCGGGATGCAAAAATTACTCAAATTTATGAAGGTACCTCCGAAATACAAAAAATGGTAATAGCTCGTGAAATACTAAAATAATGGTTTTATCCTAAATTAAATTTTGCAAATCATTCATTATAGTTAGAAATTAAATAAAAATAATTTGAAA
The DNA here is from genome assembly GCA_040385875.1 of Bacteroidota bacterium. Lineage (GTDB taxonomy): Bacteria > Bacteroidota > Bacteroidia > Cytophagales > Spirosomataceae > JANMZR01. Next base: position 96,249 of record JAZKGO010000004.1, on the reverse strand, counting down.
ACTTTTTTTAATTATATTTGGAATTATACAGCGATTTATTAGTTTTGTACAATAAATTGGAATTGTCCAATTTTTATACACTTCAAAAGCAGTGAACTCTTGTATAATTTAGTATGGAAGACTACAATAAAATTATAGAATCATTAGGCGTTAAGTTTATTAAAGCCAGAAACCTTCGGATAGTACAACCCATCAAAATAAAGAATTATTATGATGTGGAAAATTCACTACTTATTTTATACAAAGGAGAAGTATACTTAGGCGAGGAGCAAACTAAGGTAGAAGAGGGAGACATGTTATTTATCCCTGGTGGTAAGCAAGTTACTATTACCTACGGTACTAACGAAAAGCCTAAGATTGTCAATAATGAAGAGTTCATGACACATCGTGAATTGTACATGGACTATAATCGTGAAATCGCTAGAATTGGACAATTGGACAATTCATTTGGTATGATTTCTTTTGAAGCGAAAGTATTTGATTCGGTAAACTTCTTTACTTCACTTGATATTCCTCCTTTTATCATTAAAAAAGAGGAAAAACTTTCAACAGCCATTAAAGAGATTTTGGTTGAAGATATGAATGAAACAGTAGGAAAAGGAAGAGTAATCAAGATAAAAACCGAAGAATTAGTAATTGAGATTATTAGGTATATTTTGGAACACCGCTTATTTGTTGAGCAGTTAGCTACTAATAGTACCTATTTCAAAGATCCAAGGTTAATAGATATTTTTGCCTTTATCAAAGATAATATTGGTGGTGACCTCTCCAATAAGGTTTTGGCCAATGTAGCCAATGTATCTGAAGATTATGTGGGGCAATATTTCAAAATGCTTACTGGTATCAACCCACAAGATTATATTGAGTATCAACGAATGGAGGCTGCTGTAGGGCTTTTACGAACTTCAAAGAAAAGTATCCGAGCCATTGGTGCCGATGTCGGTTATAAAGACACTGCCTATTTCTGCCGAAGATTCAAGATGATGTTTGGCATACCTGCTGGCAAAATGAGGCGAAGAGAATCGCTCATGAACGTATAGAAATTAATAAAAAGTAAGGGGCACATTAGATGCCCCTTTTTTTTGCAATGTTGGAGAATCTAATAGTTAAGATGAATTATATGATTTCGAAATCACCTTTATTGTGTACAACCACCCGTATTTTCAACCACTTGGAAAAGTACAATATAAATTAAAAAAATATTCAAATCCAATAATCAAATATTCATTTACAATATCCTGATTATCAAATGATTAAATATGATTCTGTGTCGTAGTACGATTTTATGAGGCTGCTAAAGCAAGTTTGTCCAATTTGAAATTATTGGTTATTCGTTAAAATCTCTAAAGCCTCAGATTAGTCAAATTATACCAAAGCCAATTACTGATTAGACAATTCTCAAGATTTGAATTCTACGAAAAATACTAACATTATTGAACAATTCTGCAATTATTCAGAGGAATGAATCTTTAATAAATACTGCTCAGTATAAAAATATTTTTTTAGAGATTTGATAATCTTTTACCCGCTTCAATGAGCATTTCATCATCTTTGGCAATGCAAAATCTCAATATTTTATGATCGTTCTTTTGGTTATAAAATACAGACAATGGAATGGAGGCCACACCAATTTCTTTGGTTAGTTTTATAGCATAATCAAAATCTCCAGCATCTGTAATGTTTTTATATGAAAGCGATTGAAAGAAAGTACCTTTTGACTCCAAAACCTCAAATCGAGAATTTTTAACACTTTCTAAAAATAAATCTTTTTTTAATTGATAAAAATGGGAAAGGTTCAAATAATGTGACTCTATTTTCAGAAATTCGGCATAAGCATATTGTATCGGCGTATTAATTGAAAAATTAATCCATTGGTGAATTTTCCTGAACTCAGCAGTAAGAATTGGGTTGGCTAAACAGAAACCTATTTTCCAACCTGTTGTATGATAGGTCTTTCCAAAGGAACCACAAATAAGCGTTTTTTCCTTTAATTCAGGATGCCTCATTAATGACCAATGCTCATTACCATCGAAAATAATATGCTCATAGGCCTCATCCGAAACAATGATAATGTTTTTATCTCGAACAATTTCAGCTAAATTATCTAGGTCTTGCTTTGTAAAAATACTCCCATTTGGATTTTGAGGCGTATTCACTACAATCGCTCTGGTTTTAGGGCTAATTAGCTTTCCAAACTCATTCCAATCAATTGCATAATTATTATCGGGAGTAAGTGTATAAAAAACAGCAACACCCCCGTGAATCTCTATAGAGGGCACATATAAATCATAGCAAGGTTCAATTACAATCACTTCGTCTCCTTTTTTCACAAATGTGGCAAAGGCACAATACAAAGCTTCAGTAGCTCCAGCCGTAATAGTGATTTCTGTTGATGGGCTGTAGTTTATATTCCAAAGTTTTTGATACTTATTAGATAAAGCTTCACGCAATTCTAAAAGCCCTGGCATTGTAGCATATTGGTTATTCCCCTTCTTAATATTTTGGGAGACTAATTCTTGCAAATCTGGATGACAATTGAAGCTTGGAAAACCTTGCGATAAATTTAAGGCCATGCATTCATTGGCCAAATTACTCATGATCGTAAAAATAGTGGTCCCTGTATTGGGAAGTTTTGATTGAAATTCTATCATTATCTATTTTAAGTGATTATTTAATTCTTTCGATATTTATCTGTTCAACAGGTTCTTGTGCATTTAGTTTCAAAAATATTTGTGCTAAAGCCACCACATCTTCCAAACAATACTCTCTAATTTTTTCTAAATTATTTTCTTTATAATATACCGAATTTACCTCATCACCCGCCATATCTGTTTTACTGGATTCAATACCAAAAACAGCCGACAGCGTTTCCAATGAAGTATATTGCTTTTTATCACCAAATTTCCACATCTCCAAGGTATCATAATGAGGAACTTCCCAAGGTTTTTTTCCTGAAAAATCTAACGCTTTTGGTAGTTTAATGCCATTAATAAGCATACGTCTACTCAGATAGGGAAAATCAAATTCTTTTCCATTATGTGCACAGAGTGCTGATTCTTTTTTGGCAAAACGTTCTTCAAGAAGTTTTTTGAAATCCTTAAGTAAATTGATTTCATTGTCTGCGGTCAATGTCTTTACTTTCAAACATAACCTATTAGCCTCATTCCAATAGAAAAAACCGACTCCAATTACAATTATTTTCCCAAATTCGGCATAAATGCCCGCTCTTTCAAAATATAATTGAGAAGCTGATAAATCCTCCTCATGTTTAATAAACGAGGCTTTTCTCTCCCAAAGCTTTTGCATTCTCGGGGTTAAATTTTCGAATAAAGGTTCAGCTGAAACTGTTTCAATATCAATAAAAAGGAGGTTTTGAGTGATTTTTTTAATTTCCATTTCTATAATTTTATTGTTGTTCAATTTATTCAATTCCAAAAATAATCTATTTAATAACTAAAGTTTCCCTCTAAGATCTGTCAAAATCCTCTCAACCTCTTTCCTAATTTGAACCATCGGTTTTAGAAAATTATTATTCATAAAACTAAAGGCATACGTTTTGCCTGATTGCCCAACCAGATAACCGCTTAAATTATAATTATTAGAATAAGAGCCTGATTTTGCAAATATAAAGGGTATATCGGCTTGGAAACTATTTTTTAAATTACCCGTTAGACCACCTGTTGACAGTAGCGTAAATAGCCTTTGCGTTGGCACCTCTTTATACAACTTCTCCAACACTTTCACTAATGACCTAGGAGTAATCAAATTATACCTCGAAAGCCCTGAACCATCTACCCATCTCGGCTTATCAGGCAAATCGGTCAGATAAGTTTTGGCAATGTAATCTATTGATTTTGAAGTATTTAAAGTATCTGCTTTCGATACCAAAAGCATTATTTGTTCGGCAATCATATTATCAGAAACATGCAACATACGTTTATATAATGAATCAGATTTTATTGAATAAATTGTTTTGAAATCCTTTGGCATTGGGATATTTACCTGAAAAACTTGCCTTTTTAATGTATCAATTAACAAATCCGTAGTAACTGATGGGCTTGATTTAAAAGGTACATCTTGCTTAAAACTAAGTTTCAAACTATCGTTTGGTAACCTGAAAATATTTGAATTCAGGTCTCTTATTATACTTTTACTATTATTCTTTTTTGACGAAAATTCGACAATTTTTTGAGGA
>JAZKGO010000004.1:44150-91954 GCA_040385875.1 Bacteroidota bacterium | reverse complement strand
TATTATACTTTTACTATTATTCTTTTTTGACGAAAATTCGACAATTTTTTGAGGATTTATCGATAGTTTCTTTACCCCCATTGTAAACCTAACTATATTGCCATAGATTGGCAAAGAATTAATCTCGGCCTGATAATCATCATTATAGTCATCCCAAGCCCAGCCTGAGCCATAAATAGATTGAAAATTATTTGAATCAGAAAAGTATAGTTTTTCAGGTCTGTTTTTTAGAAAATTTATCACATTTGATTTTGGTAAATCCGGGTGCAAAAGACTTGGATCACCTGTTCCCCAAAAAATCAATGAATCGCCTCTTTTGATATATTTAAGTGCAGGAATTGAATCACCCAAAGTTTTTAATCCCGCATAAAAAGTAAATAGTTTCATGTTGGAGGCAGGCTGAAAATATTGAGCTTCATTAGAATGAATAATTACCTTATTTTTAGCTAAATCGTACAATGAAAATCCAGTAAAATTTTGGTTAAAAACCTCAGACTTCTTTATTTTTTTTGCAAAAGAACGATTAAAAGTGCTCTTACAGGATAGAGAAAAAAGTGCAAAAATTACAATTAATAATCTCCCCATCCTACTCTTCTTTTTTTAATAACAACGATAATGAATTGATACAGTATCTTTTATGAGTAGGTGCAGGCCCATCAGGGAAAACATGACCTAAATGGGCATCGCATCGTGCGCAAAGCACTTCTGTACGAATCATGAAATGAGAATAATCAGACTTTTCAATCACATTTTGATCATTAATCGGTGCGACAAAACTGGGCCATCCTGTTCCCGATTCAAATTTTGTAGTAGCTTCAAAAAGGTCTAAACCACAACAAATACATTGATAAACACCCGGGTCATGGGCTTCACAATATTCGCCATGAAAAGGTGCCTCTGTTCCTTTTTTGCGAGTTACATAATATTGCTCTTCAGTAAGTTGTGCTTTCCACTCTTCATCAGTTTTTATGATTTTTTCCATTGATTTTATTTGAAATATTTACAATATTAATTCCATTTGGATTAATTTCAATCAATCTTTAAAACAAAAAAATCCTACCATTATCAACGGTAGGATTTTCAGACTATCCCTAAACCTTAACTATACTTATAATTTACAATAACTAATTATTCTTTTTTATCAGCTGGCTTATCCACCTTTTTCTTAATCAAATCTCCCTGTTTCAATTTTTTTGAAACTGCCAAAAACGGTCCCGAAATAATTTCCTCTCCATTCTTTAGGCCAGAAAGTATTTCGATATTTTCAAAATCGGAGATACCCGTTTTCACTTCTCTCAATTTGGCCTTTCCTTTATCGTTTACAAATACGACCTCTTTCAATGGCTCTTTCTTAGTTACTTTTTTATCCTTATCAGCATCTGTATTTTCTTTCGGTGGGCCAAAATTCGACTTCTCTTCTTCAGGTTTTGCATTTAAATCCCGTGTGGTAACAGAAGCAAGTGGAACACTAAGCACTCCATTTTTTCGATCCGTAATTATTTCAACTGAGGCTGTCATGCCTGGTCGGAGTGGGAAAGTCTTACTATTATTTACTAGTAAATCTCTATACGATTCCCTCAAAACTCTAATTTTCACCTCAAATTCTGTAACTGCATCAGTGGATACAGCAGCAGCTGAGCTACCAGTCTGTCCATTGGCCGAACTGGCTACTTCATAAACCAGCCCTTTAAACTTGCGATTGGAGGTTGCGTATGCATCCACATCAATTACCACACTATCTCCTACTGAAACCCGTACGATGTCATTCTCGTTAACATTTACACGGACCTCCATATTATTCAAATTGGCAATTCTAAGTAGTTCAGTACCAGCCATTTGAGAGGTACCCACTACTCTTTCCCCTAGTTCAACATTCAGCTTAGAAACAGTACCATTCATCGGTGCATAAATAGTCGTTTTACGAAGATTTTCAGCAGCATCCTTTAAATTGGCCTGCGAGCTCGCCACATTAAATCGAGCAGCTTCAGCGTTTGATTTGGCAGCTTCAACATCTTGCTTCGCAATGTTCAATGTCGAAAATACTGCATCAAAATCAGCATCCGAAATCACTTTATCGTCATGTAATTTTTTATTTCGATTATAGTCGATATTGGCTTTGATGAGTCTCGCTTCTGATTGAGCTATATTGGCTTTAGACTGCTCATATTGAGCTTTACTTGAACTCACCGCTGCACTAGCTCTAGCCAAAAATGACTCATAATTATCTGGTCGAATTTTTAACAAAATCTGTCCTTTTTTAACAGAATCGCCTTCTTCAATATATAGTTCTATAATTTCCCCAGAAACATCTGGCGAAATTTTCACTTCCAATTCTGGTTGAATTTTCCCAGAAGCGGTTACTCTTTCAATGATATCTACATTTTTTGCATTCGCAAAAACTACTTCCGTTGGATCTACTTTACCAATCCAACCCTGCTTCTTGGCTAATAATAATCCTAAAATAATTACTAAAATAATAGCTCCTAAAATGTACCAAACTTTTTTCGATGAAGACTTCTTTGCCATTTCTTTTTTTATTGCGTAGTGAGTAATGCTTATTGTTTTCTGCGTATTTAATATTTAACTATTGTGTCGCTGGTATTGTAATTGTATGTTTTTTAGTATTAATAGTAGTGTTTTAAATCGCAAAACGCCAAACGCAATACGCCCTTTAAAATGTAAGCGGTTTATTTTGATAAAAATCTAAAATTTTAGTCCTAAATACATAATCATATTTTGCTTGTACTTGATTCGCTTTAGCTTTATCAAGATTTGTTTTTTGTAAATTATAACTTACAAAATCAATCGCTCCTGCATTGTATCTACTATCAGCTGCCCTAAAAGACTCTTCAAGAGCAGTCACTTGTACTGTTAAAGCATCGAACCTTTTAGCTGCATTATTCATGTTTACATATGCTTGCTCAATGTTTTGTCTGAGTGTTAATCTAGCATTTTGTGCGGTTAATTCTGCATTTATTTTCTGTAAGTTGGCTTGAGCCAAGCTAGTTTTATTTCTAAATTTATTGAAAATTGGGATATTCAGATTTAAGCCCACATTCTCAGATAAATTTCTATTCAATTGTGTGAAATATCTTAACTTTTCACGGGTAATTATGTCTTTACCTGAGCTACTGTAACCGCTACCCGCACCAGCAGAAAAACTCAAACTTGGTTTAAAACCTGCTTCGGCCATTTTCATATTGTAAATAGTGCTTTGAGTGCGAAAATCTGAAGCCAATATAGCTGGCTGAGTATCTTCAGCGGCATTATATACCTGTGTGGCAGTAGAACCGTATGCTTCTGAAGTCGGTGCTGTAATCGATATTCTATCCAATTCAATTGTGGTAGTATTGGGATCGTTCATCAATTGAATAAGGTTCAACTTTGCAATGTCTAAATTACTCTGGCTATTCACAATGGTAGTTTCCTCATTTGCCAATTGAGCTTTCAAGTCAAATACATTTGATTGAGGAAGTGAGCCGGCTCTCACCAACTTTTCTGTTCTATCTATTTGCTGTTTGGTAATATCGCTTTGGCTTTGAGCAATGGTAAGTTGGTCTTCAAAATTCAAAATATTTAAATAAGCCAGCACAACATTCAGCGCAGTATTGTTTTTCATGGCCAATAAATCTTGCTCGGTAGCTTTCAAATCCAATTCGTTTTTCTTAATTGTATTTTGTAAAAGCCCACCTTGGTAGATCACCAAATCAGTATTAATCCCGAGGTTATTATTACTTATTGTTTGGTTTGTATAGGTATTAGTCAAGAAATCGATCCCACGCCCAAAATTTGTTGAAAGTCCAGTATAACCATTAACGGAGGGTAATTTATTGTTTTTTGATTGCTGTAAAATTAATTCGCTGTTTTGTACTGATACCATTGATTGCTTCACCTGAACATTATTTTTAAGTGCTATATCCACAGCTTTCTGGAGAGTAATTCTAGAAACATTATTACCCGCTTGTACGGCAGCAGTTTGGGCAAAACTGTTATTTGACAAAAACAAATAGACAAAGAATGCGAAAAGATTAGTTTTATTCATGATTTAAAATTTGAATGTGCAATGTTAAAAAGGAAAATATTAAAGCAATTGTGAATTAGGATAGACGGTTGAAAATAGGTGCAAAAAGTCGATTTTACAAAAAAAGAAATTTCATTTCAAAAAAATAATCAAGGCTCACCAGATTCTAATTGCGTAATGGATTAATTACAACAAACCATTCCTAAAATATCATACCACTTTTATATAGCATTGATTATTAGATATTTACGTTAAAAAATACTTTGCAAACAATGTTCGAATTCAGTACAAATGTTCGAAAACGGCATAAAAATGGAATTTGGCGAAACTAGCTTCAACTATTCAATATTTTCCAAAAAAATGGCAGGTAATTATACCTGATTTATGCGTATAATTGCTCGTTAACTAACCCAAAATTTGTGCGAAAAAAAGATTTTAATTAACATTACATATCGTTAACCAAAAAAACAATTGAAATGGAAGCAAAATATAAGCCAATGTTTACTGGCAGAGAAACTGGAAGGGATCTTACTTTGGAGCAAGCCAAACAAAAGGTACAGAAATTTAACTGCAACAGAAAAAAAGAGGATATTAAAGCGCATTATTTTAGTGAGGCTTTATTAAGAAAAATATTAGAGCAAAAGGATGTACTTGGGGTGAGGGTGTATTACGGAATGGACGAAAAGTCAGATTTAGATATGGTAATTGTTGGTGTAACGGCTGATGGGGAAAATAAAATTACTGTCCCAGTAAAGGGCGAAAAAGATGGAGGTAGAAGTGGCTATTATTCGTCAGCTGCCCCTTGTCCATCTTATTGTCCAAAACAAACAAGCCCAACAGATAAATAATACTTTAAAATGCTAGAACCAAAAATATTAAAGGAATATTTTTTTGGATTTTTAGTGGATAGGCCCTATCTATTGTTTGAATTCTTAGCTGGATTTATACCTATTATAGTTTGCTTATGCTATTCTAAAACCACTTGGCAAAACTCAAAAATCCTTTATATTTATTCAGCTTTTATTTTTCTTTTAGAAATTATTGGCGGAGTTTTTTCAGCTAATTCAAAACTCAACCATTTTATTTATCTGTGGTTTTATTTTATTGAATCAATATTATTGGTCTATTATTATAAAAAGGAAATACTCTCCGACTTTTTTCATAAACTATTGGTAATGAGTTTAATACTGGTTCTAGTGGCCGTTTCTTATAATTTATTCTTTGGAATCGGTCTAATGGACAATTACTCAGGGTCTATACAATCTTTAGCATTTATAAGTATTTCCATTATGTGTTTTTATTATATTTTATCAAAACTTGCGATTAAAAATCTTTTAAAATCAACTTTATTTTGGGTAAACACGGGTAATTTGGTTTATTTTTCGGGCCGATTTTTTATCTGTTTGTATATCTTAGAAATCATGAATAACAAAAAATATATTGATCTTGAGGGATATTGGTATATAGTATCAGGATTACTAATATTTCATCGCATTTTTCTCGCTATTGGGATTAGCAATTCAAAGTATTCAAATACATGAAGTTATAGAACATAAGTTATTAACCTTATTTAAAATATAAAAATACATTATGAATCAAAGTGCTGAAGAAATAGCGCAAATTATCAAAATTGGTACCACCTTTATGCTTTTGGGGGCTGGTATTGTGATAAGTTTGGTGCTGTATTTTCACAATAAAATGATAAACATTCGCTTGAAATAATAATGCAATTATAGCTTTTAACTTTTGAAATCCATTAAATAAAAAAAGTGAAATTTAAGAAATATCAGATGGCTAAATTGATTAACTTGTCATAAAATTCTACAATTTAACCTCAATACTACTATGGCAATGTTTACCGGCACAGAACCAGGAATACAAATTACTCCTGATGAAGGTAGAAAAAAAGCAAAAAAATTTAAAGAAAACCGAAAAAAGGGGCTGGTAAAAGCGCATTATTTTAGTAGGGCAGTTCTTGAAAAAATATTAGCCAGCCCTACTAATGTAGGTATTAGAATTTACGCTGGTCATGATGATAAGGACGAACTGGATAATTTTATAGTAGCGGTAAATGCGGAAGGCGATAATGTATTCAATGGCATATTTTCTGTAATTGGCGACAAAGACATGCCATCTAGCGATTCAGGCATTTATGCTTCGCCAAATCCTTGCCCTAACAAATGCCCAACAAGTACTACCGATTTTGCTTAAATTTAATCAAATATCATGCTCAATATTGAAAGGCTAGAAAATTACTTTTCAAATTATTTAATATCTCATCCTTGCGATTTACTTGCGTATTTATCTGGTTTTATTCCAATAATTGCATGTGCTATTCATTTTAAAGCCACTTTAAACACGTCTAAGATTTTAATATATTATGCATTATTAATTTTAATTTTAGAAACTATGGGTGGCATTTATGCCGCAAATAGCATGAATAATCATTTGATTTATTTAATTTTCTATTTCTTAGAGACATTATTTCTGTATATTTTCTTTAAAAATTCAATCAAAAGCCAATCTATTCAGAAAATTATTCTTTCAATTATTTCGATTATGTTGATTGGTATACTTTACAATATTTTAAAGTCTGACACCCAACTTAACGATACTTCTTTAACTTTACAATCGCTTGGTATTATTATCATTACAATAATTAACTTCTATTATTTATTGTTCGAATCCAAAATAAAAACACTTTCAAAATCTACTTTTTTTTGGATCAATACTGGTTCAATTATCTATTTTTCTGGCTGTTTTTTTGTTTTTCTTTTTCTCACAAAAATACTGGATGGTACAGATACGAGAATCAGTTACATCTATGATATTGTTTCGGTTTTATTATTCGTATTCAGGATATTTTTGGCAATTGGCATAAGCCAAACCAAATATATCCTAGCCAAAAATTTGTAACCATGGAACCAAGAGTAATTCTATTCGGTACCGCAGTAATTTTAGTTTTAACTTTTGGTATAATTTCATTTGTTTTGATTTATCTGCGAAGGCAGCAACAGCAACAATTAGAAATGAGCCGCCTTAATGAATTACACCAGAGAAATCTACTAGAAGCTTCTGTAGACTCTCAGGAACACGTTCGCAGACAAATCGGGGGCGATTTACACGATGAAATAGGTACATTGCTTTCGGCAAGTAAAATGTCACTCTCTGTATTAGGTAAAAATATTGCTGGCCAAGCTGAGGCTAAAATATTGATTGACCAAACAGCGGATCTTATCAATCAGGCTGTAAGTAATGTGAGACGAATTTCAAAAGATTTGATGCCATCTACATTAGATGAATTTGGATTGGTGATTGCGCTAGAAGAATTGTCAGAAAAACTAACAGTCTATACAGGAATCCCTATTTTCTTTAAAAAAATAAATGTTTTTAATCAAAGTATCCCAAAGAAAATCGAACTGATTTATTACCGAATTGTTCAAGAACTCATAAATAATAGCCTTAAACACGCTAATCCAACTGAAATAAATATTTATTTAGAACTTAGACAAAAGCATTTGGTTTTGACTGTATTTGACGATGGAATTGGATTTGATATGAACGAGGTGTTGACCAATCCCAAAAATGGCATTGGAATTAGAAATATCCAAAGTAGACTAAGCTTGGTAGATGGCAAGGTTGATTATGAAGTGGCAAAAGGAAAAGGGGCAAAAATAACAATCGATGTTCAGTTAGACTCATTGCCACATCTTTAATAGAAGATGAATTAAATCCATTCTCAATCATCAAATTTTAAGTTTTTTTTTATATAATTGTGGAGATTTCCTCCGCAGATAAAAAAGATGTCCGACACAAAAAGTATCAGAATTGCAATTGCTGACGATCATGCTCTTTTTAGAAGGGGCATGGCCTCTCTCCTAAAAACTGTGCCTGACTTTGAAGTAGTGTTAGAAGCCTCAAATGGTCAAGAATTGATTGACCAAATACCTGATTTCAGTCCAGATTTAGTAATAATGGATCTTAAAATGCCCATTTTGGATGGGATGAAGGCTACCGAAATAATCAAAACAAAATGGCCTAACATAAAGATAATTGTAATATCAATGTTAGATGAAGATCAGTTTGTTTATAAATTGATGGAGCTTGGCGCAAATGGTTATCTATTAAAAGACACCGATACCGAGGAGGTTGAAACAGCCATTAGAACTGTTTTGTCTGAGGATTATTATTACGGTCCATTTTTAAACAAGATTATGCACCGTCGATTTTTGGATAAAAGTCGCAAAAAAGAAGCAAACCTCGATAATAAAATTCATTTCACGGAACGGGAGTTGGAGATTATTCAATTGGTCTGCGAAGGCCTTACAACTGTACAAATTGCGGATAAAGTTTGCTTAAGTAATAGGACCGTTGATGGACATCGCAATTCGATAATGGATAAATTAGGAGTAAAAAACACAGCAGGAGTAGTGGTTTATGCTGTAAAAAATCAACTTTATTGATTTTTTACAAATTAGAAATTGATTTATAAAAAAAAGTGCGGTCCAAATGAACCGCACTTTTTGATTATATCAAACTAAATATGTGTTTACTATCTTGAATAGGTAACCAATTTTCCAATAATAAAAGAAACTGTAGTTCCCATTAGAAATATTTTCTTTTCTAGTTTATTCTCTTTTTTAGAGAATTCAACAGTCTCCTGCTTTTTCTTTTTGTTGAATCCGTGGGGCAATCCAATTCCGTATCCTTGGTTTACAACAAATAAAACTAGAAAAATCATTGCAATTTTAGCTTTCATAACTTTGACCTATTTATTAATTACAATACAAAGATATATGTTTTATAATGTACTATGCAATACAAAGTACTAAATTTTTTCAAAAATTTTCATCTTTTTCTAAAAAAAGCCCAATTGAGTCAATTGAGGCACATTTATTATTTAAAAAAAATGCTATATTTAAAATTACTAATTAAAATAAGCTATATAAATGCAAAGTAAACCCAATAGATAACTTTATTATACAGAATTGAATACACAAAGTAATCGTGACTATAAGATGAAAAATTAAATAGAAAGGTTGCATTGACTCAAAAAAATTTATTCTGGTCAAATTTTAACCATTTATCGTCGGATTTCGACCAATCATAACTAAAAGCAAAATTTATTTCCAAAGTACCTTGCATCACATAGTACCTTTTATTATCTTTGTGAAGGATTTAAATAATTAGGTCATACCGTGAAGAGATTCTTTGAAAAGATAAAACAATTAAAAATATGGATTTAGAAAATGCTAAAGTACAAATGAGGAAAGGAATTCTCGAATTCTGCATACTTCATATCATATCAAGAGGCGAGATATATGCATCTGATATGTTGGAAGAGCTTACCTCAGCTAAAATTATGGTTGTTGAAGGCACCTTATATCCATTATTAACAAGGCTAAAAAACTCCGGCCTTCTTGATTACAAATGGGTTGAATCAAACTCGGGCCCTCCAAGAAAATATTATGTATTGACTGATGATGGAAAAGTATTTTTGGATACCTTGCAAGTTTCATGGGATGAGCTACTCGAATCTGTAACAAAAATCACCAAAGAAAAATAACCAAAACCGGATATTAATAAAAAACTAAACTATGCAACACCCAGGTCATAATGCAATAATTAGCAAGGTGTTCCATATGACAAATAAATAAAATACAAACGTATGAAAAAGACAATATCAATCAACATAAGCGGGCAAGTATTTAATATCGAAGAGGATGGTTATGATAAATTAAAAAATTATTTAGGATCAATCACTAAATACTTTTCAAGCTATGGAGATAGCAAAGAAATTATCACTGACATTGAAGGCCGTATTGCTGAAAAATTTCTTGATTATCTGAAAAAAGAAGAGAAGCAAGCTATCTCATTTGAAAACATTGATAATATCATTGCTTCTATGGGAACGGTAGCTGACTTTGAAGCAATAAAAGAAGAAGAGGATTTATTTGCCTCAAATGCCAAAAATGACATTAGAAACGCCGTTGAAGATCTAAAAAGTGAGTCATCAAAAGATAAATCTGGGACAGAAAACCCAGCAAATGAGCCGATTGCACCCAAAAAACTGTATAGAGATTCACAAAGAAAAATCATAGCTGGGGTATGTGCTGGTATTGCCCATTACTTTAGCATTGATCCGATTTGGGTTAGACTTTTATTCTTGGGATGCCTTGGCTTTATCCCACTCTTAGCTGCCTTTAGTGCCTTTATTTTTGTATTTTATATTGCCTGCTGGATAGCTTTTCCAGCTAATGCTGAATTAAAAGAAGATGAGAAAATCAAAAAGTTTTTCCGTGATCCAGATAGAAAAGTATTGGCGGGTGTGGTTGCTGGAGTGTCTAAGTATACTGGAGTAGACCTTGGCATATTAAGATTGATATTTGTGCTTAGTATATTTTTGGCTGGCACAGGAATTATGCTCTATTTAATACTATGGGCGATTGCTCCTTTTGCCAAAACTTTGACTGATAAAATGCAAATGAAAGGCGAGCCAATTACTTTAGAAAATATTGATTCAAATATTAAAAGAAGTAAGAGCTTATCTGGGAACTCAGAAAGTACAATTGCCACAATATTGCTCTTTCCATTCCGTATATTGGGCAAAATATTTACCGCAATTGGTCCATTATTTCAATTTCTATTGATAGGTGTTCGATTATTTGCTGGCTTATTGCTCATCATTATCGGAGGCTCAGCAATATTTGCATTAGTGACTGCATTATTTAGCTCTTGGGGTGCATTTGGCGATTTACCTATCGCAGTAATAGATGAAACTCCTCTCTATTTGATTGGACAAGATGCACCTAAAACAATGTTTTTCTTCCTCTTTTTCGCAATTGCTATTCCATTTTTAGCAGCTGCCCTGGCTGGATTTTCATTGATTACTCGTAAAAACATTTTCAATGCAGTAATTCTGCAAACAATGGGAGGTCTTTGGTTAATGGGTATAATGGGTGCAGGTATATCCGCTTCAAAATATGCAACAAATTTTAAAAGGTCAGGCTCTATTGAAAAAACGATTACTTATGATACTGGTTTAAAAACACCATCGTTTGATATCAGCGACAATGAGGGTTGGGACGATTATAATAGAGTAAACTTCAATATTGAACCTAATTCTGGTAATAGCTTAGAACTAATTGAACATTTTGAGGCAAAAGGTGCAACTGAAGAGCAAGCTCAGATTAACGCACAAAATATTCAATTCAAAATAAAACAAGAAGATTCTCTTTTAACATTTAATAGAGTAATCGAATTGGCACCCGCAACAAAATATCGTGCGCAGGAACTTTCTGCTACTTTAAATATTCCTAAAGGAAAAGTATTCTACATTACAAGAAGATTCGCAGCCCATATTCATAATTTTGATATAGACTGGAATCGAGTAAATTGGGAAAATAAAAACAATAGAATAAAAGGCCATGATGCTGCAAGATTCATATTTACAATTGATGGCAATTTAGAAGCTATTGATAAGAATGAAGAGCCTGTAAAAAATATAGATGAAAATGGTAATTATTACAAAGAGTATTCTTTTAACAATTTCAACGATATTGAGTTTAGCGGAAATATTAATTTAACTATTGTAGAAGGACAAACCTCAAAAATTGTAGTAAATGGTGATAATGAAAACCAAATTGAAGAATTTCGCATTAATCAAAATGGTCTGAAATTAACAGGTAATTACCATGATTTGGACAATAATGAAGAGGATAAAATAAATGTAAGAATTGAAACACCCAACATTGAAAACATCAAATTAGGTGGTTCGCTTTATGCAAATATTGAAAATTTTACAAAAAATAAATTAAAAGTTTCGCTTTCAAACAATAGCCAACTTAGAGTAAAAGGTAGAACTGAACAATTGGAATTGGATATTCACGATAATTCAAAATTTGACGGTGGAGAATTCACTACCCAAGAATCAAAAATATCGGCATACAATCAGTCTGAAACTAGCTTAAAAGTGGAAAAAATGATTAAAGCAGAAGCATTCGACCAAAGTAAAGTTGAGTACAGTGGCAATCCAAAAAATATTCAATTAAGTCCGAATGGCGAAAGTGAAATATCTAGGAAATCGGCAAACAATTAAAATTTTATTTGAAAATATTTTACAAATGGTAGACGAATGTCTACCATTTGTCGTTCAACAGAAAATAATAAAATTAATAAACAAAATCGATGTTAAATAAACTCCGAAATTTCTTTTGGATTTGCTCAGGTGTAGTAATAGAAAACATTAAAAAAATTGAAACCGACCATGTTAAATATGCGTCTATTGGAGCCACAGTATTTTTCACAGGTTTATTGGCGTCACTTTCAGGTGGCTATGCCATGCATTATGTATTTAATAATTATTGGGTTACCATTCCATTTGCGATTTTATGGGGTTTGATTATATTCAATCTAGATCGCTATATTGTATCAAGCCTAATTAAGCCCAGAACTAGCGGCAAGGGTGCCTTTGTTGACTTTATGAGGGAAATACCCCCAGCTATTCCAAGATTTCTATTAGCATCAGTAATAGCTATAGCCGTTTCAAATCCAATCGAATTAAGACTGTTCGAGAAAGAAATTAATACCCAAATCAGTGAGGATTTAGAGAAATTCAAAATAGACTACAATCAGAATTCTATATACAAAAAAGAAATAAGCAAAATTAAATTGGATCAAAAGTCCGAAAAAATTTCCACTGATTTATCAGCTAAAGAGGCACAAATAGCTAGTTTGGAAAACGATTATGTCAAAGAAATTCAGGGCATAACTGGTACCAAAAAATATGGTTATGGAATTGCCGCAAAAACAATTGAAAGCACCTTAAATAAATTAAGAAGCGAGTCTGATAGTATCAAAAAAGCCTATGTATTAAAAGACACAACCAACCAGGCTAAAATAGGAAAACTAGAGTTAGATCATGCAACTAATTATGAAATTGAACTGAAAAACAGAACCGAAAATGTTGGCTTTTTGGCTAGAAACGTTGCGTTAGGTAAACTTCAGGACAAGTCTCCGGTGGTTTGGGCTACCTCTTGGTTTTTAAGATTGCTTTTTTTAATTCTTGAGATTTCCCCCTTATTGGTGAAATTATTATCACCAAAAGGTATTTACGATTATCAATTGGAGAAAACTCTAGAGGACGAAAAATCAAAGTCCAGTTTATTTTTAAATGACTTGGATCTAAGATCACTCGACCGATTGAATCAAAAGCAAATTTTTGTCAATAATTTAGAAAGTACTTTATTGAAAAACAACCTAGACGACAGGATTGAAATCGTTAACAAATTAAAAGAATATATTGAGTCTAAATTGACAACCGTCCAAAAAATAAATGATGAGGTTAATAAAAAGCCTATTTTTTCAACTTTGAGAATCAAAAATTTATTAGAAAATCAGGCTGAAAAAACAATAGATGACTTATTGAATTCAATCGATGATGATGAATGGTGGAGAAACCTTAATCTTGAATTTGAAAAGTATAAGAAATAATCTTAGAACTCAATTGCACTCCAATTAATCCCTTTAAATAGGGAATAAATTAAAGCGAATATAAATCCAACAATTGCAAACGAAATAACAATCACTGTTCGCTTCGGTTCGCTTTTTAACAATGGTATTTTAGCTGGCTCTAGCACTTTCAATACCGGTGTTTCATTTTGAGCTTGTATTTTGGTTTGCTCTAATTTTTTGGAAACCTCCAAATAAAGGCCAAAAGCTAAATCATATTCATATTTCAACTCTTCTTCCTGATTTTTGGGTACGAATAAAAAGAGATTTTTATTTCTATCCCGGAAGTTTGATAAATTGTATCTAGCTGATTCATATCTTTTTTTGGCTTCTTCGGTCTTGTCCGTCAAAAATTTTTCATAGATTTTAAGTTTTTCCAACCGATAATCCACCACATACTTTTTAAGGTATTCCAATGATTCATTGGCTACAAACCCTGCTACGTTAGGATCAGGCATTTTCACTGAGATGCTTATTATTCCCGTTTTTTTATCAATAGATGAAATAACTCTCGATTGAAATGATTTGATAATATTTTCTTGCTGCTTACTAAAAGTATAGGTTTGATTGGGTTGTATTTCTTTAAATGTGGCATAGCTATCATTATTTTCTTTGCTTGACTTAAACAAATCAAAAAAATCTTTTACCAATTTACCTAAGGTTGTTTTTTTTCCTCCCTTCGACAAAAAATGCCCTAAGCTTTCATACTTCTCCCCTGTTTTAGTCTTAACAGGCATATTTAACAAATGAATTACAAATGGAGTACTTTGTACTATATCAGGATATAGATTGGGGCGTACCGCATCTGAATTACCAAGATTATCAACATCTAATCCGGCCAATCCAGCTATTGAGCTGAAGCCACTAAATAATTTTGAACCCCCACTTTGTACAATTTCTGGCAACACTTTTGCCTCGGAACTAAATTGTACAGGTAACATTAAAGCGTACAATACTCCAATACCAGCTAATAAAAAAGTAATAAATGCTATTTTCTTCTTCGAATTCAATAGAATAGTAAACAATTGCTTAATACTTATTTCATTCTTATTATGGTCTATTTCTTCTTGCATAGTAATGTTAAATTTCAAAAAAAGAGAGGTCTATTCTTTCTGATTTTTTTAAGGAGATGTCAAACTCTTTATTATTGTAAACAAAATGCCAGTCATTGACACAAAAGCAGTGATTATCGATGACTTTTCTACAGCTGATAGCTTTTGTACATCCTCCTTATTAATTGTTGGTACATTAATTGTTGAACCTGGCTCAACCTTTGGATAAGACCGAAAAAACCAAAATGACTTCGTTTTAGCTGAAATTCCATTTGGATAGGTCACATAAACTTTTTTAGTCAGTGCGTTTTCCTCAAAACCACCAGACTGTGAGATATATTCCTGCACCTTAGTCCCATCTCTAAATGTAACAATTGCAGGATTAAATACCCCACCCAAAATATTTACTGTTTCGGACTTTCTTGGAATATTAATGCTATCCCCTTTAATTAACAATATATTATCTAAAGAATTTTCATTTTCAATCGCATTTTGAAAATCAATTGAGATGATTTGGTCTTTTCTTGAAATTGTAGCTCCCTTTACGAATGCCGAGGGCCTTAAACCTCCACTTCTTTTAATTATATCTGCTAACCGCTCTGTACGATCCTTGACAATATATTGCCCAGGAAATAGAACTTCGCCAACAATTTTAACATTTTGCTGAACCTCATAGCGTGGCGAGGCTTTCACAGAAATGATATCAAAAGGTTGTAAAATGTATTTTGAGTCATCAGCGGCTAATTGTAGATTTTCGTCAATATTAAATTCAAAAATTTTAACATTTTGCCAACTACTAGTTCCTGTAGTATCTTTTCTTATTCTCCTAGACAATTCAATTCTTGAAGCCGATCCACCATCAGTAAAGCCACCTGACTCAATAATCAAATCAGCTACCGTCATATTTTGTTTGAAATTATATTCAGCAGGGTTGTTTACTTCTCCATAAACTGTTACATAATATTTTTCATGAAGGTCTGATACAGAATTAATATGAACACTGTCTTCCTTTTGTAAGGGTATATCATCAATTTCATTATTGAGCAACTTTCCCAAGTCAAACGATACTATTTTAAGCTCCTTAAATTGGCCTTCACGAGCAATCGTGGCTCGGTTCAGAAATGCATCGTCTTGTATCCCGCCAGCAGCATGAATTAATTGTTTAACTGTTTTAATATTTTTTTCTTCTAAAGCAAAATCACCCGGTCTATATACGGACCCAGCAATTCTTATACGATTTTCAAAAGTATTTGACAAAGTGTCGACTAAAAACACATCCCCCCCCGCTGGCACAAAAGCTTCAATAGCCTCCTCATTTACTGTAAGTAGTTTATACTCCTTATCGGATACCCTAGTGAGCTTAATGGATTTTTTATAGGCCTTATCTGTGAAATTGCCGGCGAAGCCCAAAGCTGTTTTTAGTGTTTCGCCTTTGATTACTTCAAATATTGCTGGCCTTCTTATTTCTCCTTTAATTTGTATCCTTTTGTCATAGTCAGCAATTCTAACCACATCTTGGTCACGCATTAGAATGTTATCTTTTTGATCAGCCCGAAGCAAAAAGTCATATAAGTCCATTGTTCTGATTACCTTATTATCACGAATTACTGAAATATTCCTGTAAGATCCGTATTTAGAAGGACCACCCGCTTGATAAAGCACATTAAATAAGGTGGCAAGCGAGGGTACAGTATAGCTTCCTGGTTTTGTAACCTCACCAATTATTGTGACTTTAATACTTCTGATTGAGCCTAACGTAATTTGGGCATATACGCCGCCACCTTGCGAATTCAAACCATAATAGATTGATTTCATTCTATTGATAATTCTCTCCGATGCTTGATTAATAGTAAGGCCATTGACGACTATGGGCGCTAAATTTTCAATTTTTACTGTTCCTTCAGGGCTTATTTTCACCTTATAATTCATTTGCGAATTCCCGAAAATATCAATTAAAAGTTCATCGTCAGTTCCTAATATATAATTTTGAGGAGTGGCTAACCTTAAGTTTGGTTCAAAAGTCAAATTTTTTCCATTAAATAAATGCGAACCGAAAATAAATTCCTCTTCAGCAGTTTCCTCATCCTTGTCTTTCTCATCTCCCTTCTCTTTGTCCTTGTCCTTTTCATTATTATCTCCTTTTTTTTCATCAGAGCCCTCTTTCTTCTCGTTCTTTTCAGATTTGGTTTTATCATTATCTGGGTCGGTAACCAGTCTTCCCTCCTCATTCAGTTCAGCTTTTGTAGAAGTCTTAGTTTGTGGTGACTTCATTTGAGCAATCCTTTCTCTTAGTTTAAGAATTTCTGAAGCTGAATACCCTCGAGAAATCGCATATTTTTCAATATCATTCTCTGTCATTCCGCTTGCTTCAGCTCTTCTAACAAATTCCTTAACCTGGGCGTCAGTGAGGTCATCTACTTTTTGAGAATATGCTGAAAATGAAAAAGCAAGTAAGGCAAAAAATACAAAAGATTTAAAAGCACTTTTATATTTTAGATAATTTAAAATAAAATTCATTTGATTGCTGGTTTGTACAATATTATAACACAATATTCTAATTTATTGTGTAACTATTGCAGGAGTATTGATTTTTGGCTTTAATCAAGTACAAAAATAGCACTTTTTCCATAGATGAATTCTCATTCACTACAAATTTTCAAAAAAGTGCGTTTTTAGCGAAGATATGGTTGATTATAATGGGAGGCTTGAAGGCAAGCTTATTCTAACTTTTCAATCCAAAAATTGAAAGTATTTATTTTTTTGAGGAGTATTTTTTCTGGGCATATAAAAAACCAAAAGCTTCTGCATCGTCTTTTGTCTGAGATTTATGATGGATATGATGTGCTTTGATAATTCTTTTCAAATAGCTATTATTGGTTGAGAATCTAACTTTAACACGCTGATGCACAATTATATCGTGAAAAATAAAATAAAAAATCCCATAAACCAAAATCCCTACACCTATCCAAATGAGTATTTCTAACGATTGATAAAGGTTGCCAACAATAATAAATAAGCATGAAATCATACCAAATATAATCCCAAATAAATCGTTTTTCTCTAAAAGCTCTTTCCCTCTTGAATGATGTGATTGGTGCCAACGCCACATAAAACCATGCATAATGTATTTGTGACTAAACCATGCCAAACACTCCATAAACAAAACTGAAACTATAATGACTGCTATCTTGAAAACCATATTTATTGACCTAAAATTAATTAGTAAACTATCAAATAATTGGAATGTTTAGAACAAAATATAATTAATGAAATTAATGATTTTTTGAAATAGAATTTAACCATTTTTTTATATCTTTGGATAAATCGCAGTAACTTATGGATTTGACAATTGGTGAGCGCTTGGTCAAATACGGTTTCGAAAGGGACAAGGTTTTCATCGACCTCAAACAATTAAAAGAAATCGTTAAGAACGGCGAAAATGCCAACACTGAATTTAAACTAAAGGCTAATCATCCCGAAAAAATAGTAAAAGAAATTGTAGCGTTTGCCAACACTGAAGGCGGAAAATTATTAGTAGGTATCGATGATGATTTACAAATAAAAGGCCTCAAATTTGCGGAGGAGGAGGAATTTCTGTTAGTGAGAGCAATCGAAAAATTTTGCTTCCCTGCCATAAAGTATTCTATTAAAAATGCCATTTTACCAAATTCAAGAGAGGTCTTAGTATTCGACATTCCCAAAAGCATCAATAAGCCCCACTTTGTAAATCTAGACCCAAAAAATAGTGATAAGATTGCATATGTGAGAGTGAAAGACAAATCACTAAAAGCTAGCAAAGAGGTTCGCAAATATCTTAAATCTGAAAATGACAATTCTAATGTTCAATTTTCCTACGGCGAAAAAGAGTCGAAGCTAATGCAATATTTGGAAGATAATAAAAGTATCACTGTCAAAGACTTCTCTAAAATAGCCAAAATACCAATATGGCTGGCATCCAAAACTTTGGTTTTGTTGGCATTGGCTAATGTCCTTAAAATTATCCCTGGAGAGTCAACTGATGCTTTTATCCGAAATTTCAATCAATAAAAAATAATTTAATATCAAAAAAGAGGCTCAGAGCCTCTTTTTTTTTAATTACAATATATTCAAACAACCGACTACATCACTTTAAATGCCACTTTTACATTTTCCCAGCTAAGGCTTACGCTATTGTTTTTCTCTAAAGCAATTAAAAACCGTTCATTAAAATTTGATGACTTACCTGCTGGAACAGTTACTCTAAGCACATCTTCATCCGCTTTATAGGAATAGGCACCCCACTGGGTTGCTTTACTATTAAAAATAATTACCCATTCCTTTTCTCCTGGTATAGTAAATAAAGCATATTTGCCTTTAGCCAATGATTTACCTTCTATTTTTACGTCTTTGTCTATTTCAAAAGTTGTGGCATTATTGGCACCAGTACGCCAAACTTTCCCCACTGGGGCTAAGCTACTACTGGCATCCCAAACAGCTCTACCTTTTACGGCTGGTTGGTGGTACTTGATAGTCAGGTTTGCCTCATTAACCTTACCAGTTACTGTGGCTGGAGGAGAGGGCATTTTAGAAGTGTCGTTTTGCGCTTTTGTTACGAAGCAAATAATGGCAATCAAACTTGTAAATACTAGTTTTTTCATCGTTTTATGTTTTTATGTTTTGTTAAAATCCCCAAACTTTAATTGAAAATGAAATTTGGAATACATAGTGAACGTTGATTTTTAAATATTATTTTTGTAAAAAAATTAAAAGAACGATAAAATGAAATTGATTAATTATATAAAATTTATTGCATTGACTGGATTGATGTCCAATTGTGTTTCGCAATCACAATATAAAGCCTCAGTGGACAATACCAAAAGGTTAGAACTTCTAATTGAAAAAGAAAGACAGGAAAATGACCAGCTAAACGCCAGCCGATCTGTTTATGAAGCTCAGATTCAAAGTTTAAATAACCAAATTCAGAAATTACAAAATGAAAAGGTTTCAATCAATGAAAGTTTCAATGCCTCTTTGTTGAAGTCAAAAGATGATAAATCAAAATTAGAAACAAAAATAAAAGCGCTAGAAGGTACCATTCTTCAACAAACTGAAAACAACCGACTTACTGTTGAAGCGTTGGGCGACAAAATAAATAACCTTTCTGATGATAAGCGTGAACTAATCAATGAAAAATATAAGGCTAAGAAAAAAGTTTCAAAGAAAAAAAAGAGAAGGAGATAATTACAGTTTAGGGCAAGGAATGGGTTTTGCTTTTTTCTTTTTATAGGACCTGCTAGTTTTATCCAAAGCCAATTGGTAAGAAATTGAAATTTCGTGAGCTCCTCCTGTATTCGTTAGCTTTGAAAGTAGGTTCATGTCATAGCTATAGCCAAAAGTTAGATTGTCCTGCTTATATCCTATCATGAAAACAGAGGCTACATTACGTGTCGAACCTTCCAAATCTTGTCCAAAAACAGGCAAACCTCTGTACCATGCACCTATTATCATGGGAGCATAGGTTAAATACATACCCACATCTAAATGCTGATAAGGGCCTCTCTTTTCATATAAAAAGGAGGGGGATAAACTTTTTTCATTATCCAAATCTTCCCCAAAACCTCCATCTATCAAACCATTTTGAAAGAAAAATTTATAACCCCCATGCACACTAAAAAGCATTGGAAGCCTTACTGGTGTAGCTGTGTCTTTGATTAGATTATAATTGGGTCTATTCAAGTGTTTTACGCCAAGGCCAGCCCAAAAATTGTCATTGTACAAAACCGTTCCGGTAGAAAAGTCAACGTAATTAATTTGAGGGTTATTTTTACTGGCAATAGGGTCATTGGTTGGGTTACCTGTTGGGTTTCCATTTTGATCAAGCTGATCACCAAAAGTAAAGCGATCCCATTTATTACCGATTCCTCTGGAATTATAAGAACCTTGAACACCAAATCGAGCCGAAAGATTGTCGGTAATTGTCTGATTATAAGAATATAAGAGCCCAATATTGGTAGTACTCAAGTCGGCATATTGATTATCAGAAGTAAATAATAGCCCAATTCCTGAATTATATTTTTCGATATAATGGTCGGCTGAAAAGGAGGTAGTTACGTAATTTGCCGATAGGGCTGGCCATTGATTTCGGTAATTTAGTGTAAATCTTGGGATATTGGAAGAGCCTGTAAGCGCAGGATTTAAATACATAGAAGCTGCATAAAACTGCGAATAAAGAGGGTCTTGAGCCATGACCGCATAATTTACCCCTGCAATAAAAACAATTGCGTTCAATAATGACTTATAAAATGGAGAAGGTAATTTTTTCAAAAAATAAATCAATTTTTAAATTTATTTATACCGAATACTAATATAGAAGTTACAAATTTAGCTATAATTACGTATTTTAGTCAATAAATGTTATTTTTAATAAAAAACTATTAAGATTTAAAAGGTATTTAGACTTTTCAACGTTATTAAATTTTGAAATTTAAATTATCATTAAAAACAGAATCCTAATTGTGAATTCAAAACGTAAAATAGTATTCAATATTCCATATTTTACTAAATTATTTTTGAGCAAAATAGTTTTGATATTGCTGTGCATAAACTTTTCTGAAGCGCAGATAAGGGTGTCAAATCCTTGTACGATTGATTATAACTCAATTATAAATAGTGCTTCAGGAGGAGGTATGGGCGGTGGAGGAAATGGCTCTAATCCTAGCAATCAACAGCCTCCAGACCCAACTAATATCTACTATTCTTCAACAAGTTTTATTGACGAAGATCCTTCTTCAACAGGTGGATCTTGGAATTTCGGTGATGGCTCCCCATTAGTGTTGGGCAAGGTTGTTCAACATCAATATGCAACAGTTGGAACTTATACAGTTACCCTCAATGTGCCCGGCAAGCCGATTCAAACTAAAACTGTAACGATTAATTATGCCCCCAAAGCACCTTATTTTTTAGATTCATATGCTAAACGAGACACCAGTCTATGTGCCGATTTTCGCCTAGACCCGTATAAAAGTTTTGCCCCTTCGGGGGTAAGCTATCTATGGTATCCTGACGCCTCCACCTCCCCAACTCTGTTAGCCACCAAATCAGACCTTTATTCTGTGAAAGTGACTGACAATACGACTGGATGTTCAATTACAGCCAGTATTTCAGTAATAATTTGTGGCACACCCAATCCACCTCTCCAATCTATTGCTGAATATCATTTCGGAAATGGCATTAAACGATTGGCCAATCATGGTAATGCAGCTTTTGCAACTGTTTATCCTATTGGGGAAGACTATCAAAATTCAGGGGTTTTAAACTCGAATACTGCGGCTTCTTCGGTTTCAAATCCAAATCCGTTTCACTATCAAAGGTATATGTTTACAACCGATGGCTCTACCTTATTTGGGAATCAGGGTCAGATAATAGCTAGAGATATTTCTGGAAATGGTAAAAAAGCAAAGCAAACGCTAATCGTTCCTAAAATTGAGGCTGATACAGTAGTAACTACCCAATATTATATCTTGACTGTCAATGAAGATGGTGTGCTTTCTTATACCTTAATTGATGGTATAGGCAAACTAGAAGGAGATGCTTCGATAGTTGAATACAATGTGGGCGGCACCATTTTTCAGGAAAAAAATGTGCAGTTACTAACAAATATGAATGGTAAAATAGTCTCAAGCAAGTATTTCAGAGGGCCAAACTTTGTAGGATATTATGTGGTTGTAGCTGGAAATGACGGTTTTTATTACACTTTTAAAATTTCTAAACTAGGCATTGAAGGGCCAATCAAATCGGCAGGAGTGGGTGCAGGTAAAAATGAAATTGGTCAACTAAAATTTTCCGATGATGGCAGAAAACTAATTAGTGCCATTTCGGCTCCGCCTTTTAACCAAATCCAAGTCTGCAATTTTGATTCCACGTCTGGGAATATTTCGGGTTGTAATTTATTGAATCTCGGAAATGGCCCTGCAAAATTATATGGTTTAGAATTTTCACCAGATGGTAATTTCATTTATTATACCTTAAATGGAGCCAGTGGCGGTACTTCCGAGTTCAGACGCTTTGATATAGCCAATAATAAAAGCATGCTAATCCAAAAAGCTGAAAATGGTGAAGAATTTGGTGCTTTAGAAGGCTACAAAGTGCCTGGTTATCAAACTGAAATAGTTATGGCTATAAATGGCGAAAAATTCATCGCCTCATTAGAACGACCAAATGCATTGATTGAGGACTTATATTTATCAAATGATGCAGATACCACAGTTGCCTATCGGCAAGATAGGCTCAAATTTACTTTGAAAGGGCATCGATTTGTTTTTGCAAAAAGTACTTTAGGCTTGAACAATGCAGTAGATTTACCAGAAAACTCCAGTCCATCGAGTGATGCAATGCAATTTGAGCCTGATTGTGTGGATGAAAGTATCAAGTTTCAAGCTACTCCAAAATGCGATGTAGACCCTATGACCATTAAATATGAGTGGGACTTTGGTGATGGTAGCCAAACCGGCTCAGGCCAGCAAGCAAGTCATACTTATGATAAACCAGGCCTTTATAACATTAAATTATACATTACTTATTGCGGCAAACCACCTGTTGTGGTAGAAGATGTACTTATTGTGATTCCTAAACCGTTTACTGATCTAAAACCGGAATATGAAAACTGCTTTAAAATATTAAAAGACTTTCCGATTCCCGTAAAAATAACAAATTTAAGAGAGCTCGATATTAATTATGCGAGTCAATTAGAGTTTGAATGGACAGGTGCAGGAATTGTTTCGGGTTCAACAGCGAATAGAATTTTGGTTAATGAGCCTACCAGTTTGGATCTTAAAGTCAACTATATTTATCCTCTTAGCAAAACTACTTCCAAAACTTGTTCTAATACTTTCAAAACGATTGTGAAAGAATTTTGCCCTCCAGTTTTTGCAGTTCCAGATGTATTTTCCCCAAATGGCGACAGTGTTAATGATGCCTTAGACATGATTAAAGACGAAATAGACAGTAATAATTACAAATTCAGAATTTATAATCGATGGGGTGAGTTGGTATATTTTAGTGAAACAGTAGCTGAACCCAACCCTTGGAATGGGAAATTTCATGGCAAAGATTGCGAGCCTGATAGCTTCGCCTGGACGGTGGAATACAGAAGCCGCTTTAGACCGAATGGGATTACTTATAAAAATCAAGGTGCTTTCGTTCTGGTTCGATAATAATAGCCTTTTTAAAAAATATTTTTCTGAAACAAGGTTTTTCTCCTACCTTTGGTGGAATATTATCACCCATAAAGCATGCGGCAAGACTACCTCAAAGGCGATCCAGATGAACTTTCTCCAATAGAAAAAGAAATTGAAAAAGCCCTTCGGCCGCTTAGTTTTGATGATTTTACGGGTCAAGACAAAACGCTTGAAAACCTGAAAATTTTTGTGGAAGCAACCCGCCTGCGTGAAGAAGCTATGGATCATGTGCTATTGCATGGCCCTCCAGGTTTAGGAAAGACCACTCTCTCCAATATTATAGCCAACGAATTAAAAGCCAATATCAAAATTACTTCTGGACCCGTATTGGATAAACCAAGTGACCTAGCGGGTTTGTTGACCAATCTCCAGCAAAACGATGTATTATTCATTGATGAAATTCATCGGCTTAATCCCATCGTTGAGGAGTATTTGTACTCTGCAATGGAAGACTATAAGATAGATATTATGTTGGATTCAGGGCCTAATGCCAGATCCATTCAAATCTCATTAAATCCTTTTACATTAATTGGGGCTACCACTCGAGCTGGCTTACTTACCGCCCCGCTTCGTGCAAGATTTGGGATTAATGCCCGTTTGGAATATTATGATGCGGAGTTATTAACTAAAATTGTGAAGCGTTCTGCTGCTATTCTTAATACCCCTATTGAGGCTGACGGTGCTTTTGAAATTGCTAGGCGAAGCCGTGGTACACCCCGAATTGCCAACAATTTATTGAGAAGAACACGGGATTTTGCCCAAGTAAAAGGCGATGGTATAATTACTATTGCTATTGCTGAGATGGCGCTGAAGGCATTAGATGTGGATCAAAATGGATTGGACGAAATGGATAATCGAATCCTAAAAACCATTATTAACAAATTTAAGGGAGGACCTGTTGGACTCACCACCATTGCCACTGCCTGTGGTGAAGAAGCAGAAACAATTGAGGAAGTATATGAGCCGTTTTTGATTCAGGAAGGTTATTTGAAAAGAACCGCTCGTGGCCGTGAAGCTACCGATAAAGCCTTCAGGCATTTGGGTATCTTACCTACTTTTAAAAATGGAGATTTGTTTCAATAATTGAGCCACCGTTTAGTTCTGAAAACTATTAATAATAAAAGAAATCCTAAACAGGAATAGACGATAGTATTAATCTCTAAAGACACAATATCTCCTATTTGCATTCTTTTCAAATGGATACCCCAAAATGCCCATAACACAACTATTCCGTAAAAAATGGCACTCCTTTGCCATAATACAAAAGCGGTTATAATTGCACCAATTACAATCATTATTTTTGCCCAATTGGCAGGTTCGATTCCATAACCATTCCATTCATTATCAACTAAAAAGGCAGTAATATTGGCAATAGTTGCGATAGAAATCCAACCCAGATAAATGCTAAATGGAACATGGCTTATCCACTTTTCCAAATTATTCAATTTGGTTTTACCGACACCAATTTTCAAAAATAAATAAAGTAAAACAGCTAAAAATGAGACCATTATGAATACCGAAAGTCCCACAAACTCAAAATGCCAAGCCAATAGCCAAGCCATATTTAAGCCACAAGATAGGATAAACAAATACCCAATTTTCTCAATGATTGGATTCACTTTTTGTGATAGGCTTTCACTAAAAAATGAAGCTATTTGAAACCCCATAAAAACCAAAAGCCAACTATAAATTACGCCCCAAATAGCAAATGTAAGACCAGCGGGTACAAAATAATTCACATATTTATCTGAAAGCTCTCCTGCTGTATTTCCATTTATAGGTAATGCATTAGAAAGATAGTTTACATACACCATTACAGTGAAGGCTATTATATTTGCAATTTTTATAGTGCTGCTATTTTTCATTTATTTCGTTTTCTATTGAAAACTGTTTATTGGCAATTAAGTTTTAAATCACCTCCTTTTTCTCTGGAAATAGTAAACTTGCACCTATACTTGCTCCCAAAATAGCCACAATCACAAATAACGAGAAGCTAGAACCTAGGTGAAATTGCTCAAGCCATGAATGCAACAGCATTTTGGCACCGATAAATGTAAGTAAAACCGCCAAACCTGTCTGTAAAAAACGGAACATGCCCATAATACTACTCAAAAAGAAAAACATTGACCGTAAGCCCATTATGGCAAAAACGTTAGAGAAAAATACAATATAAGGGTCTTTTGTGATGGAAAAAATGGCGGGAATTGAATCTACAGCAAAAATAACGTCGGTAACTGCTATTACTAAAACCACAATAAAAATCGGTGTAATGTACCATTTTTTATACCTTTTATGGTAAATGAAAAAATGATCTACAATATTTCTGTGATAAACATTGAAATATTTACTGGCAAATTTTGTAACAGGGTGTTCAGAAGGCTCAATATGTTTTTCTTCTCCATTTTCAAAAAATAATTTTACGCCAGTGTACACCAAAAAAGCTCCGAAAATGTATATAATCCAGTCGAAGCGTTGCAACAATGCTGAGCCAACAAAAATGAAAATAAATCGGAGCACAATTGCTCCTAAAATACCCCAAACCAATATTTTTTTGTAAAACATTTTATGAACTCCAAATGAGTTTAATATTAAAATAAATACAAAAATATTATCAATCGAAAGGCTGTATTCCACCAAATAGCCCGTGATATACTCCAGCGACATGTTTTTTTCAAAGTTTTCAAGGCTTCCAGCAAAGTCGTTGGCATCAATTGGTATTTTATCAGCATACAAATTTCTAATCTTTTCTAAAGTGGCAAAATCTGAAATGCCATGAATCATATAACCATATTTTTGCAAGAAAAAATAAAAGCCGATTGCTAATGTCACCCAAATTGCCGACCAAATTCCAGCCTCACGAAAAGATACTTCATGACTTGCTTTTTTTGAGAAAGCACCCAAATCTAGCATCATTACAAATATTACAAAAATGGCAAATGCGGCAAAAAAAATGGTTTCGCTAGAAAATGAACTCATCGTGAACTCAAGAAATTAAATGATGTTTGAAAAAATATTAAATGCAAAAATAGTTCAAAATAGGCAAATAATTGGGTTCAAAATTATAAAAGGCATTTCAATCGAGAGTCCTATCGGTAAAATTGAGGATAAAAAAATCCTGAGCTTTGTCGTCTCAGGATTTTTCAATAAATATCTTATTGACTTTTATGCCAAATATTGATTAGAATTAAGAGAATTTAAATCTTCAAAAGCTGCTAAAAGCCTTTTCACAAAATTTTCTTCGCCTTTTCTCAACCATACACGTGGGTCATAATACTTCTTATTAGGAGCATCGTCACCTGTTGGGTTGCCGATTTGGCCCTGCAAATAACCTTCATTCGGTTTATAAAAATTCAACACACCTTCCCAAAACGCCCATTGCAAATCGGTATCGATATTCATTTTTATGGCACCATAACTAATCGCTTCACGGATTTCCTCACGACTTGATCCAGATCCACCATGAAAAACAAAATTGATTGGTTTTTCGGCTTCTAGTCCAAATTTTTCTTTCGCATAAACTTGTGAATTATGTAGAATTACTGGAGAGAGCTTCACATTACCTGGTTTATAAACCCCATGAACATTACCAAATGCGGCCGCAATGGTGAAATTAGGAGATATTTTGCTCAATTCTTCGTATGCATAGGCTACTTCTGAAGGCTGGGTGTATAGCTTTGAAGAATCAACGTCTGAATTATCAACACCATCTTCCTCACCACCAGTAACACCCAATTCGATCTCCAGCGTCATACCCATAGGCGCCATTCTTGCCAAATATTTTTTGCATATTTCGATATTTTCTTCGATTGGCTCTTCTGAAAGATCAATCATATGCGAACTGAAAAGAGGCTTACCAGTAGCTGCAAAATGTTTTTCACCCGCATCTAAAAGACCGTCAATCCAAGGTAACAATTTTTTAGCACAATGATCGGTATGCAATATCACTTTAATACCATATGCTTCTGCCAATTGATGTACATGATGTGCCCCCGAAATTGAGCCGGCAATAGCTGCTTCTTGATTACCATTTGGCAAGCTTTTCCCTGCATAAAAGGTACCACCGCCATTCGAAAACTGAATAATTACTGGTGAGTTTGCCGCTTTTGCAGCTTCCATCACACCATTTACTGTATTAGTAGATACTACGTTTACAGCTGGTAGCGCAAATTGATTTTTTTTGGCAATTTCAAAAAGCTCTTGAACAGCTGCCCCGTGAAGTACTCCTTTTTGGGAAGAAAGATTAGACATGTTAAAATTGTAAGTAAAATGGTTGTATAGTTCAACAATATTGGCTCAAGGTTATCAATTCAGATTTTTAAGAAATATAAATCCTATAGAATTCAGATGATTTATATCTCAATACTTAAATTTATTATAAGAATATTACAAATAAACTGAATTTTTCTCTTTATAAAGTGCAAAAATAATGGATTTTATTGGCTTAATCTGGATTTTTACCAAATTTTATTTTGCATAAACAATTCTAGATATTTCTCGAATTTGATTGCAAGCCAATAATATTTTAAAGATTTAGAATAATAGGGTATATTTGCATCCCTTTTACTAAATTATTGAACTAAATTTAATTAACATAATTTGTAGTAAAATTATTTTTATTAGTTTAATTTCATATTTACAATTTGGGGAAAATATCCTCACAACAAATAAAGATATATGTCTTGGTTTACCCGAAAAGATAAAGGAATTCAGACACCTACTGAGTCAAAGAGAGAGACTCCTGATGGCTTATGGTACAAGTGCCCAGAATGCAAAAAAGTAATGCATACACGAGAGCATGCACTTTTTGCCTTTACTTGCTCCAACTGCAATTATCATGAAAAAATCGGATCAAAAGATTATTTTTCCTTACTTTTTGATGAAAATCAATTTGTTGAATTAGATAAAGATATGATTTCGGCGGATCCGCTGCAATTTGAAGATACCAAAAAATATCCTGATAGAATTAAAGCGACTATCAAAAAAACAGGCTTAAATGATGCCGTTCGCACTGCCTATGGCAAAATGAACGGGCTTGATATCGTGGTAGCTGCAATGGATTTTAGTTTTATAGGAGGCTCAATGGGCTCGGTTGTGGGCGAAAAAATAGCCAGAGCAATTGACCAATCTTTGAAAACAAAGACTCCTTTTTTGATGATTTCAAAATCAGGGGGAGCTAGAATGATGGAAGCTGGTTTTTCGCTAATGCAAATGGCCAAAACCTCCGCAAGACTTGCTCTACTTGCGGAAGCTAAAGTCCCCTATATTTCACTTTTGACAGACCCCACAACAGGAGGGGTAACGGCTTCTTACGCTATGTTGGGCGACTTTAATATTTCTGAACCAGGAGCTTTAATTGGTTTTGCTGGCCCACGTGTAATCCGAGAAACAATTGGCAAAGACCTTCCAAAAGGTTTTCAATCAGCAGAATTTGTGTTGGATCATGGTTTTTTGGATTTTATTGTGGATAGAAAAGAGCTAAAAGATAAACTTACAAGTCTCTTGGGTATGTTGAAATAAGTTATTTATCCCTTCAAAACACACTATTTCATGACAAAACTCCTCGGGCTTCGCACAGTTATTTATATGGTCTCTGACCTTTCAGCCGCTAAAGATTGGTACACAAAAGCTTTCGGAGTGGAGCCCTATTTTGATGAACCTTTTTAT
Source organism: Bacteroidota bacterium (assembly GCA_040385875.1). Lineage (GTDB taxonomy): Bacteria > Bacteroidota > Bacteroidia > Cytophagales > Spirosomataceae > JANMZR01. Next base: position 62,492 of record JAZKGO010000004.1, on the reverse strand, counting down.
GTGGGCTTCAATATTGGAGGTTATGAATTAGGCTTGCATCCTGAACAAAAACCAAATAAAGCCGAAAATGCAATCACTTATTGGGGTGTTGAAGACATTCAAGCAGCTTATGATAATCTAATTCTAATTGGTGCAAAAGCCAATGAAGCACCCACAAATGTAGGCGGCGAAATTGTAGTCAGCTCTGTTTTTGACCCATGGGGCAATGCCATTGGCTTGATTTATAATCCAGAGTTTGTGGTTGGGTGAGTTTAGTTTACCACACTAGCTCGCCGAACCACCATTGACTCCAATTACTTGCCCATTGACATAACTCGCCTCTTCAGACGCCAGAAACAAATAGCAGTTTGCGATGTCTTCTGGCAAGCCCATTCGCCGACTTGGGATACCTGCAATTACCTGATTACGAACCTCTTCGGGGATGGCGTCCGTCATGTCAGTTTTGATAAATCCAGGTGCTACTGCATTGGCAGTAATATTGTATTTGCCCAATTCTTTTGCCCAAGTGCGGCACATTGCTATTACACCTGCTTTGGTAGCTGCATAATTGGTTTGGCCAAAATTGCCATGCACTCCCACTACTGAAGAGGTACAAATAATACGACCAAATTGTTGCTCCACCATATAAGGTGCAACGGTTTTAGTGCAATTAAATACTCCCGTGAGGTTCACATCAATCACTTGTTGCCATTCTAAGTGGCTCATTTTCAGCAAAGTTTTATCACGAGTAATGCCCGCATTATTCACCAAAATATCAATTCTTTTATATTTTTCAATAACCTCAAGAGTAGCCTCTTCAATAGCAGGCACATCGGTTGTGCTTACTTTCATAAACTCACAAACGGCGCCATTGGATCTCACTTCTTCTGCTGTTTGCTCACCAGCGTCTAGCATATCCCAAATGATCACAGTTGCACCTTCTCGGCAAAAAATTTCAACAGCTGCTTTACCAATGCCCCTGGCACCGCCCGTTATAATAGCTACTTTATCTTTTAATCTCATTTTTATCTAGGGTTTAGTTTTTAGGATTTCGTAAAAAAATACTGCACAATACGTACTTATGCAAGACTCAATCTATTCGTACAAAATAGAAATCAGCTCAGCATAGCAAGCTGGTTTTTCTTGGCCTTCAATTTCGTAGGTGCAAGCCACTATAATTTTTTGTCCACGAGGCGGAGAATCTTCCATTTCTAGCAAAACAGCTTTCATTCTTACTTTTGAATTTACAGGTACAGGACTCATAAATCGCACTTTGTTTGCTCCATAATTCAGTCCCATTTTTATAGATTTCACCATAAATATTTCTGCCATTAATTTTGGTGAAAAGGAAAGATTTAAAAAACCATGGGCTACGGTGGTTTTGAAAGGTGAAAACTGAGCGCACATTTCAGGATTGGTATGAATCCATTGATGGTCGCCAGTAGCTTCTGCAAAATTGTTAATCATATCCTGAGTGATTGTATACCATTCTGAAGTGCCTATTTCTTTACCCAAATGAGCTTTTAGTGCTTCTAAATCTTCTATTTTTATCATTTTAATTGATTAATGGTTTTATTGTTGGATTGTTTTATTGGTGAATTGGTGAATTATTTTTTGGTAAATTGAAACTCAGTTTTTTTCTTTTTCTCTTATCTTTTTTCTTTTGTCAAATCTCATCACTCCTATCTCATAACTCATTACTAAATTAAATATAATTTAAAAAAGCCCACAACTTCCTATATTTCAGATAGTTAAGATTTTGATCATTGGCATAGGCCTCTTTTTCAAAACAAATATTCATATAGGCTTTGTAACTATTTTTATATTTGACTAAGCCTACAAAATATTGATAAACATAAAATAAATAAAAAGGGAAAATAAACAATTCTAACTGCTGCCGATGGTGAATCAACTCGTGATTAATCAGAGTCTTAGACCGCTCGTTATTCTTTGTAAAAATAAAAGGAAAAATTGCTAAGCCATTCACATTTAATCGACTGATTTTCACTAAAATATACGGCTTTGGCAGTTTCACTAAAATAAGATTTTTAAACAATTTGAGGCAATAATTTAGCTTACAAATATATTAAAATCAAAACCAATAATGGGAAATCAATATATAATTCTTCATATTTGTAAAATATATATTTCAACTAAAAATGACTACTTTTCTAATTTTACTATTTGTTTTTGGCTACATAGCCATCGTATTTGAGCATTCGATTAATATCAATAAAACTGCTTCCGCACTATTAACTGGCGTTTTAATTTGGACAGCTTATGCTGTATTTACAGAGGATAAGGCATTGGTTTCCAATGAATTGTCTCATCATTTAGCTTCCGTTTCTGAGATTCTATTTTTCCTTTTGGGCGCAATGACCATTGTGGAACTAATTGATGCACATCAGGGCTTTAAAATTATTACAGATCGCATCAATAGTAGGAATCCTATTGTTTTACTTTGGGTTGTAGGACTATTCACCTTTTTTCTTTCGGCTATTTTGGATAATCTAACCACTTCTATTGTAATGGTAACTCTGCTACGCAAAATTATTACAAAAAAAGAATTAAGGATGGTATTTGCTGGTATAGTTATTATTGCTGCAAATGCCGGCGGTGCCTGGTCACCCATTGGTGATGTAACAACTACTATGCTTTGGATTGGCGGTCAAATTACCTCAATGGCTATTATTACCTCTTTGTTTATTCCGAGTTTAGTATCTGTTGCGATACCTCTGGCGATACTTTCATTTACCTTGAGAAATGAAAAGTTAGGTGAAATTGAGGCCAATGTATCAAATAATTTTTCTCAAAAAGATGCTACTATTATTTTAACTTTCGGTGTAGCTTCTTTGTTATTTGTACCCATTTTCAAAACAATTACCCATCTTCCGCCTTATTTAGGAATATTATTTGGTCTTGGAGTAGTTTGGGTAGTTTCCGAAATATTGCATAGTGAAAAAGACGACGAAAATAAAAAACCATTTACAGTAGCACATGCTTTGAGCAAAATTGACACCTCAAGTATTTTGTTTTTTTTAGGTATACTATTAGCTATTTCGGCATTGGAGTCAACTCATATTTTAAAAAATCTATCTAGCTGGATGGATAATACGATTGGAAATCAGGATATTATAGTGATTTCGATCGGATTGGCCTCCGCTATAATTGACAACGTCCCTTTAGTAGCAGCAACGATGGGGATGTATGATTTGGCTAGTTATCCAACTGATCATCGCATCTGGGAATTTTTGGCCTATTGTGCAGGTACTGGTGGAAGTATATTAATCATCGGATCAGCTGCTGGAGTAGCTGTAATGGGTATGGAAAAAATCAATTTTATTTGGTATTTCAAAAAATTTACTCTGATAACAGCCTTAGGCTATTTCGCTGGAGCGGGTATTTATATTTTACTTTCCTAGAAAGTTAAGTCCTTATAAAAATCTATTTGAAGCTCAATGTCATTCCAAAACCAGCCCCTTTTGGATAATAAACTGGTAAGATGGCAAGGTTTTCATTTTTGTACATTTTCTTTTGTGCCCAAGGTAACAGTCTATAAGCCAGCTTAGTAGAAAGCATACCAATGCCTGCGCCAGCTACCACATCGGATAGCCAATGTGCATTATTCACCATTCTTAAACCACCAACAGTAGCCCCAATACCGTAGCCAAGTATACTGTAAATTATACTTTGTTCACCGTATTCTTCATGCATAATTTGGGCACCTGCAAAAGCAAATGCCGTATGAGCCGACGGAAATGAATAGTTATCAGAATTGTCTGGTCTTTTTATTTTTGTGGTGTATTTGAGGCCGTAAGTTAAGCCTAAAGACATACTATTAGCCATTGCAGCAACCAGCAATCGATCTTTGAACTTATGTTTTGGTTTCGCTCCAATTATACTTAAGCCCAAAGCCAATGCATTGGGAGCAATAGCCAAATAATCGTCAACCATGGTTGATTTTCCTTTAATTTTTTCTTTGTACCAATCTGTTTGGGCCCTTTTCATGCTACTGCTTATGAGCAACATTCCAGTTCCTGTCACAATGATTGGGGCAGTAAAATTGACCTGGCTTTTCCTTGTAAATGAGATTTCGATTGGAAACATTAAGATTCCCCCACCCATTATTTTTGGATTTTTAACCGAGTCTTCGGCCACAATTTCAAGTTTATCCAAGGTTATTTTTTTACCTATATCATTTCCTTTTGCTAAAAATTGAGAGGCAAGAATAATAATAATTATATTTTTCATTAACGAGTTTTACAAATTTTGCTTTTTAAGGCTTAAAATCTTAATTTCAAAAACAATACTCAATACAAAATTGCTTTAAAAAAAATAGAAAATCAAAATAAATAATCTAAACACTTATTTATATCGATGGTTCTTGTAAAAATTTACGTTCATTTGAAATGAAAGCGGCTAAACAATTCAATAGATAACCAAGGATAATTTTAACCGTTTATCAAAAAATAATAAGACTACGTTAATATTTATTTTATTATTGTAGATTAATCCAATTTTAAGGTTTCAAAAACAAGTTTCTATCATTAAATTTAAAATCGCAAACCATACTTTACAAATATTCAAATGAAGAAAATTACCTTATTTATTCTAGTTTTCAATATCATGATAGTGGGTATTAATGGCCAAGCAAGCCGAAAATACCCCTCAAAGTCGACTAAAGTTTACAAAAAAAGTGCCCCAAAACCTAGTGCGGAGCATAGTCAAAATCGAATCAAATTTACAGAGTATGATTTGCCAAACGGCCTTCATGTGATTTTACATCAGGATAACTCTACCCCTTTGGTAGCCACTACCGTGATGTACCACGTGGGCTCAAAAAACGAAAAACCTGGTCGGTCTGGGTTTGCTCACTTTTTTGAACACCTGCTTTTTGAAGGTTCAGAAAACATCAAAAGAGGAGAATATTCGAAAATAGTAAAGGCAAATGGTGGCCAACTCAATGCCAATACTTCATTGGATAGAACTTTTTATTATGAAATTCTGCCCTCCAATAAATTAGAATTGGGCCTGTATTTGGAATCAGAGAGGCTTTTACATGCCAAAATAGATGAAGAAGGTGTTAAAACCCAAAGGGAAGTAGTAAAAGAAGAAAAAAGGCAACGTATTGATAATCAGCCATATGGAACATTTTTGCAAGAAATATTAAGCCATTCTTATAAAGTGCACCCGTATAAAATATCTCCAATTGGTACCATGGAAGATTTGAATGCGGCTAAAATTGATGAATTCATTGAGTTTTATCACGACTATTATGTTCCAAGTAATGCCATTCTTTCAGTGGCGGGCGATATTCAAATTGACGAAACTAAAAAACTAATTACTAAATACTTCGGTGAGATTCCAAAAAACAAAAAGCCAATTTACAGACCAACTATTGTAGAGCCCCAACAAACTGCCGAGGTAAGAGATATAATTTATGACAATATTCAACTCCCTGCTGTAATGATGGGCTTTCATGTACCTGCTCAAGGAACGGAAGATTATTATGCCTTGAATATGCTTAACACACTTTTGGCGGGTGGAAGCAGCTCAAGATTTAATAAAGAATTGGTAGACAAGCAACAAAAAGCTGTGGCAACAGGGGCCATCCCACTTACCGTTGAAGATCCTGGTTTGGTTATTTGTTATGGAATAGGAAATATGGGAGTGAAAGCTGAGGATTTGGAAAAAGCAATTGAAGTAGAAATAGAAAGGGTAAAAGCTGAAGAAATTTCTGACCAAGAATACCAAAAACTGTTAAATCAGACAGAATCTGAATTTGTAAATTCTAATGCTACTGTGGCTGGTATAGCTGAAAGTTTAGCTAATTATAAAATGTATTTTGGCAATGCCAACCTGATTAATACTGAAATTGAAAAATTTAATCAGGTAACAAAGGAGGACATAAAAAGAGTAGCAAATAAATATTTAACCAAAGAAAATAGGGTTACTTTACATTATTTACCTAAATCAATGGAGCCCAAAAAATAAGCTAACTTACTCATAATCAAAATATTATAATTTATATTTTTAAAAAAATTATTTGTTACAAATGAAAAATTTCCATAAATATTTAATACTAGTTTTGGCATTTGTAGCCCAGTTTAGCTTTGCTCAAAACAAAAGCAAATACGGTAAATCAGGCTCAAAGTATTATTCAAAATCAAAAACGACCAAACTGGATCGGTCAAAACTACCAGAACCTGCCCCAGCTCCCATAATTAAAATTGGGAAGGCCGAAAATTTCACCTTAGATAATGGTTTAAAAGTGTATGTAGTAAAAAACTCAAAATTACCAAGAGTAGCATTCAACTTAGTGCTAGACCGTGACCCACTTAAAGAAGGCAATCTTACTGGTCTTACCTCAGTAGTGGGTGACCTTCTTTCTACAGGCACTAAAAACCTAAGTAAGGATCAATATGACGAACAAGTTGATTTTATTGGAGCCAATATAACTACCAGCAGCACAGGCATTTACGGGGCTTCTCTAAAAAAACATACAGAAAAATTACTCACCTTAATGTCAGACGTTTTGCTCAATCCCTATTTTAAACAAGAAGAATTGGATAAAATCAAAAAGCAGATGAAGTCAAATTTAGCCAGCTCAAAAGATAACCCCAATTCAATTGCTAGCAAAGTTGCCTCAGTTGTATTGTTTGGAAAAAACCACCCCTATGGTGAGCAGATAACCAATCAAACAGTGGATAATATAACTATCGATGCCTGTAACAACTATTACAATACTTTTTTTAAATCGAATATTGGTTACTTGGCAGTAGTAGGCGATATCGATGCAGAAGAAGCTAAAGCATTGGTAATGAAATACTTTGGAAGCTGGAAAGGAGGGAGTGTGCCTCGCCAAACAATTGAGATTCCTAAAGAAATTGCAAAAACTAAAGTAATATTAGTGGATCGCCCGAGCTCTGTTCAATCAGTAATCAGCATTGTCAATACTGCAGATTTAAAAATTGGAAGCCCTGATGTGATCAAATCAAGAATTACCAATGATATATTGGGTGGTGGTGAAGCACGTTTATACAATAATCTTCGTGAGAAACACGGTTATACTTATGGAGCCTATTCGAGTCTTTCGTCCGATAAATATATTGGTAAATTTAGTGCGGGAGCGAGTGTACGCAATGCGGTTACCGACAGTGCTTTAACCGAACTGATGTATGAACTTAAACAAATGCGGAATGCTCCTCCGACAGAAGAAGAACTTTTCCGTACAAAAAATGACCTGAATGGCACCTTTGTGTTTTCATTAGAAAGCCCTCAAACAGTTGCTAATTTTGCGATCAATACCGCTCGCTACAATCTTCCAGGTGACTATTATTCAAATTATTTGAAAAACATAGAACAAACTACCGAAGCTGATGTGCATGCAATGGCACTCAAATATATCAAACCTGACAATAGCTATATTGTAGTGGTGGGTAAAGCCTCTGAAATCGCCGAAAAGCTCAAAAAATTTGGAGAAATTGAATATTATGATACCGAAGGAAATAAGGTGGAGCCGCCAGCACCTCCTAAAGCAATAGCAAAAGGAGTTACAGTTGAAAATATTTTGGAAAAATATATCAACGCCATTGGCGGGAAAGACAAGATATCGGCTATCAATGAAGTAGACATGACTTTTTCGGGACAAATTCCCAATGGTCCTGCACTTACGGTCTCAATTGCAAAAAAATCGCCGGATAAAAGCCTCCAAGAAATAAAAGTAATGGGCAATGTAATGCAAAAAATGGTGGTGAACGGCGCAGCCGCAAATATGACACAAAGGGGCCAAGAGGTGGAAGTAAAAGGGGCTGATTTGCAACAGGCCGTTGCCAAGGCATTTCTATTCTATGAGTTGAATCCATCAAAAGCTGGCTTAAAAACAAGCCTAGAAGGCACTGAAAAAATAGAAGGAAAAGATTGTACTAAAATTGGATTTTCGGTGGGAGATTCAAAATGGGTAGAATACTTTGATAATGCTACTGGACTAAAAATAAGATCATTAGAGACTAAAAAGGGCCCTTCAGGTGATACCGAAATTACAGTGGACTATAGTGATTACAAAGAAACAGACGGGGTAAAGTTTCCATCAGTTTTAAAACAAAATATGGGTCCGATGGTGTTAGAAATCAAGCTTGAATCTATCAAATTAAATAAAGGAATAGATGACAAATTATTCAATTTGAAATAAACCTTCTTTTAATTTTCTTGCAATTTTTTTCAATAAAATGCCTCCTTCGGAATTGAATGAGGCATTTTTCTTTTTTAAAGGCCACTTTTAAACAGAAGAATGACTTAATTAAGATAAGCAAAGCTAAAAGTCCAATTTTGAATCAAAGTCTATTCTACTTAATTTTACAAATGCAATTTTCAGGAAATAATAATAAAATAGGACTTTTGGGTGGCGGCCAATTAGGTAGAATGCTGCTTCAAGCTGCGATAGATTTAGATCTTCATTTAAAAATTTTGGATCCTGACCCTTCTGCACCTTGTGCCTTAATTGCCCCCGAATTTGTAAATGGCTCTTTTCAAGACTTTGATACCGTTTATAATTTTGGTCAAGATTGTGAATTGATTACAATCGAAATTGAAAATGTAAATATTGAAGCTTTGGAAAAACTAGAAGCTGAAGGTAAAAAAGTATTCCCTCAGCCTAAAGTTTTAAGAATCATTCAAGATAAGCGAGTACAAAAACAGTTTTATAAAGACCACGGCATCCCAACAGCACCTTTTATTTTAACAGATAACAAAGAAGAAATTGAGAAAAACGTTTCCTTTTTCCCTGCCTTTAATAAGCTAGGTATTGGGGGCTATGATGGTCGGGGAGTGCAAAAATTAAGCAGTGTCGAGGATATTGAACTGGCCTTTAACCAACCTAGTTTGCTCGAGAAAGCAATAGACTTTCAAACAGAAATTGCCATCATTGTTGCTCGGAACGAAGCGGGGGAAATCAAAACTTTCCCATCGGTTGAAATGGCATTTCATCCCACACAAAATCTAGTAGAATATTTGTTTTCACCGGCCAATATCTCAGCAGAGATTAATCAACAAGCTGAGGAAATAGCTATTTCGGTGGCCGAAAAACTGGGTATAGTAGGCATTTTAGCGGTGGAGATGTTTGTTACCAAAGACGGAAATGTATTGGTAAATGAAGTAGCGCCTCGAACGCATAATAGTGGTCACCAGACTATTAGAGCCAATTTTACCTCACAATTTGAGCAGCATATAAGAGCAATTTTGAACCTACCTTTGGGCGATACTACGGCTTTTATGCCTGCAGCTATGGTGAATCTTTTAGGTGAAAAAAATTACGAAGGAAATGCAAAGTACTTAGGGCTTACCGAAATTCTAAAAGAAAAAGGAGTTTTTCCATTTCTTTATGGAAAAAAAACAACGAAACCATTCCGCAAAATGGGGCACGTAACTGTTTTGGGGGAAAATATTGAAGAACTAGAGGAAAAAGTAAATTTGGTTCGAGAAAAATTGAAGGTAGTTTCTTTTTAAAAAGATTATATTATTCAACGCAGGATGGGTTTAACCCCTCCTGCGTTTTGAAGCAAACCATTTTTTCGCACTAAACCAAACTAGCGTTCACAACAATTTCACAGCTATACAATTGTGAAATCATGCAATTATCTTTGGTTTCTATAGCTGCTTTCTGGAATTCTTCCTCACTAATTTCAGGCACAGAAGCGGTAATTTCCACATTGATAATACTAATTTTACCTAAATCGGTATCCAAAGTTACCTTTGCTGTAGTATCAATATTATCGGCTGTGAAACCTGCCGCATTTAATACAAAGCTCATTTTCATGGTAATACAGCCGGCTAATGCAGCACCAACTAATTCCTCTGGATTGGTACCAACACCATCCGCAAAACGGGTATTGAATGATAGTTGAGCATTATCCAATGTAGTACTTTGGGTCGAAATTTTACCAACACCAGTTTTACCAGCACCTTTCCAATTGGCTGATGCGCCTCTTACAATTTTCATTTTTTTTTTATTTTTGTTTAAAATTTTTATTAAATCTTTTTCTTCAACAAATATCGGAATGCTTTTGTTTATTTATCCAAAAAAAGATTTTTTTTAGATAAAATTGCTACAAAATAATAGTTTATTACCGACTACGTTTACACATATAACCAATCTTTTTAGAAAAATTACTCTTAAAATTTTAACTTTGTAATAAATAAAATTAATCCCGCAAAAATGGTAGGAATAATAATGGGTAGCATCAGCGATTGGAATGTGATGAAAGAAGCAGCTGACATATTGCAAGAGTTCGGAATTCCATTTGAAAAAGACGTAGTTTCAGCGCATCGCACACCCGAAAAAATGCTTGATTATGCCCTAAATGCCCGAAAAAGAGGTATTAAGGTAATAATTGCCGGGGCAGGTGGAGCCGCTCATCTACCTGGGATGGTAGCTAGCGCTACGACCCTGCCAGTGATAGGGGTGCCTATCAAATCGTCTAATTCAATTGATGGCTGGGACTCCGTTCTTTCTATTTTGCAAATGCCAGGAGGTGTACCTGTGGCCACAATGGCACTCAATGGATCAAAAAATGCAGGGATATTTGCTGCTGAAATATTGTCAATCGAAAATAATGCGGTGGCTCATCGATTGGAAAATTACAAAAATGAATTGAAACAAAAAGTGGCAGAAATGGCACTAGAAATAAAAAAATAATTATTTGATTGCAAAATGGAAGATAAAAATCAACGCCCAGAAGAAATTTCTAATATCCCAACCATTACCCTAATTGTACTTGTATTATTAATTCTATCTTTACTTTATGTAGGTTATGGATACTTCTCAGATACACCGGGAATTCCTAATAATGAGGCAGTTGTAGAAAAAACCAATGACGCCGAAACTGAAATATCTGAACCAACGGTTGCTAAAACTGAAGATGTAGTTACCCCCAAAACTAAAGAAATTGATAAGCCGAAAGTTGAACCTGAGAAACCAAAAGAAACCAAAAAATTAGTGGCTGAAATCCCTAACGGTGGCATGATAATTCCTCATTTAGTACAATCTGGAGAAACTTTCTATGGCATTGCCAACAGATACAATCTCAAAACGGATGTGCTCAGAGCATTGAATCCTGAGGTGGATCCACAATCTATTAAGGTAGGGGTTACAAAACTCAAAATAAAAATAAAAGCAAAACATACTGTGGGTCCTGGCGATATTTTGACAGTTGTAGCCAAAAAGTACGATATCTCCAAAAAAGTATTGATGGATGCCAATAAGCTTACAAAAGACTTTTCAAAACGGGGTGACGAATTAATTATTCCATTCAAGTAGTTTCTGAAAACCCAACTTAATAGATTAAACTATCTGATAGTCAGATAGTTTACTGAGGTCAACGACGGTCATATTGCCCACATTTTCTTGCATATTTACAAATTTGGCATTCCAAACCATTTCGTCTGATGTATAGGAGTTTCGGCTATGAACTTGTTGAGCAAAGGCATCGTCAAAACCTTTTATCAATATCATAATCTCCGTTTCCGATTCATCTAAATCTTTTTCGGTAAGGCCATAGAGCGGGCTGTCTTCTGTAATCGCATGCACAAGGGTCCAGTTTGATGGGAAAAAATTCACTCTATTTCTTTCCAATTTTAGGGCAAAATACTTTCTGGTCAATGATCCGTCTTCCTTTTTTTCCAATCGTGACAATACCACTTCAGCATTCACCTCGATTAATTGATGACTTCGCTCATTAATGATTCTGAACATAAACGCCTGAGTATCAAGATACGGCGCTATCAAAGCCTTAGTGGAATACCTGATATGAGCAATTGGCCTCGAAAACTTACCGTAAAGCAAACCTGTGGCGATGGCGAAAGATAAAAGACCCATCAACGATTCTGTTGAAGCGGTAACGCTTGCCAAAAAACCCACAGGGCTTATACGGCCATAACCAACAGTGGTAAGGGTTTGAGTACTAAAAAAGAAAGCCTCGGTAAATCTATCAATCGGTGATTCAGCAATTACTCCCGCCAAATGTTCGGTGCCAATCAAAGAATATAAACTGGCAAAAAATAGATTTACCAACAAAAACATGCCAATAATCAAGAACCCAAATCTAGTCCAAGACATGATAATGAGCCGATTATATAAATTTAACCAATCCTTAAAAGGCTGATTGATGAGCTTTACATTGAAATTTCCATTCCTGTTGATAAGTCTCGTTTCTTTACCAATTATTTTGGTACCGAAACCAATATCCTGCCTTTCCTGCTCATTTTTTATTAATTCAATAGATTTTTTAGTCCTCATTTGGGTTAATTTTATTTTACAACAACAGAAACAGAACTAAAAAAAGTTTCCCTTGTAACAATAGAAGTTTGGGCAATTTCAAATAAAAATAATATCGTAAACCACTTTATGACCCAATTCCTTATTGAGCATTTCTATAAATTTAGATTTTGCCAATAATAGCTCGTTCCGAAGAGGGGATGAGTTTACTTGAATAAAAAGCTTGTGGTCGGAAAAATATAATTGAGTGGTTCTGTTGGCAATGGCCGTACCCACCAAAAGCTCCCATTGTGAGATGATATACGACTCATCATACTTACCTCGAAGCTTATAGGTATCAATTAATCGTTCAATTATATCGCCCAATCGATTGGAATCAGGCTTGCGCCCCATTGCTGGCTTTTTATATCTAATTTCAGAATCCATAATAGTTCAAAAATACGATTAAAACTGAAGCAAATTACAACCTCTCACATCTGAATTATCAAATCTGCCCAAAACCTTAAAGGTGTTTTCTTCCTCACCATATTGCCCAAGGTCATTGGTTTCAATAAAGCTGCATGATTCAATATTCGCCAAATCAATTACATTAATACCTCCAGTCTTTTTAACACTATTTTGGGATAAAAAAGCAAAAGGGTCGTTAATCTCCCTTAAAACTATTTTCATAGAGTATGGGCTATGAAAAAGCCCTCCATCAAACGAATAAGCTTGCGATAACAATTCCGTCATTCCATATTCCGAATGGATTTCATTAAGTGAAAATCCGGATTTCAATCGCTCATAAAGCTCTTCCCGAATCAGCTCCTTTTTCCTTCCTTTCATCCCACCGGTCTCCAAAACTATCAATCGATCTTTTAAATCCGAAAAATCATAACCACTCTCTGCCAACTCCAAAACTGCAAAGGTAACTCCCCACAATAAAATTTTTTTTCTGTTATTTTTATCAGATTTCAACTGATTAAAAAGTTGGATAATACCTTCAATATCAGCCTTATAAAAGCCTGATTGTGCTGATTTTGATTTTGCAATAAAATTACTAATCATATAAACCAGCGACGAATTACCTCTTTCAGTATAAGAAGGAAGCATGGCAATTATGTGATAGTTTTCAATTGAGCCGTAGCTGTTTTCAAAAATTTTCAGGCTAATTTCTTCATAATAAGCTAGATCCGAAACATAATGCCGACTAGTATTACTACCTGTAGTTCCACTACTTTCAAATGCCGTTTCAGCCAAAGAATTTTTACCCAAAACAATTTGGGTCTTGAAAAAACTGATGGGTAAAAAAGGGATTTTATCGACGGAATTAATAGAATCAATGTTGATGGAAAGATGATTCAAAAACTCAAAATAGGGTTGGCAATTTTCGGACTGAAAGCGGAATATTTTTAATGCCAACTGATCAAAATTTGCTCGATTAGCCAATAGTACCTCCTTTTTCAGCGATTCAATCATTGAGCTTTTTTTGAATTACAATTCAAACAAATTGCATTTTATAAAATAGTTTGGAACAATTTAGATAAAATAAAAGGAAATACTAATACAAAATTAGATAAACATTCGTTATTTTGTTGTAAAAATTAGGGCAAAAAAATGAAAGTTAAATACGGAATTGCAATTTTTAGTTTAGTGATGTTGGCCTGTAGTCAAAAACCAAATTTCCCACTGGAACCTTCCATTACCATGAGTGGCATTGCCAATATCAAAGTGCTTGACAAAAACTCCTCCACTCCGACCAAACAAATATTCAAAGATTCAGTAAGTATTTCTATCAATTTTAAGGATGGGAACGGCGATTTGGGAGTGAATGAAGCAGATAAAAATAAGCTGTCAGAAAAGGGAGAGTTTAATTACCTTGTGAGACGTTTTATCAGAATAAAGGGCAAATACATTGAATTTAATCCGATACCTTCCCATTCCGGGAATTTTGTTACCTTAAAATCTGGTACTAAACCTGGACCTATTGAAGGGGTAATTAATTATGCCTTGGAATTTTTGCCATTGAATGGCACCAAAAAAGACACCATAAAATTTGAGATTAAGATTGTAGATCGTGCCAAAAATGCCAGTAACGCTGTGATGACCGATTCAGTTTTGGTAAACGAGCTCAATAAAAAATCAATCATTCTCAATTAAAATCGACCGGTTTTATCATTGAGGGAGCAAAATTCTGAAAGTTGTGCCTTTATTTATTTCAGATTTTTTTACCAACAATTTGCCTTTATGATAGTTTTCAACTATTCGTTTTGCCAACGTAAGGCCCAAACCCCAGCCTCTTTTTTTAGTACTAAAGCCAGGATTGAAAATCTTTTTTAAGTTATTTTTGGCGATTCCTTTTCCACTATCTGATACATCAATTACGATTCCACCCTCTAAGTTGTTTTTCAAAACTACAACTAGTTGTCCTGTACCTCCCATGGCATCTACCGCATTTTTACAAACATTTTCAATTACCCATTCAAATAAATAACGGTTTATTTTTACCGTTTGCCCTGTATCTAGTTGATTGTCAATTGTTAAATCTATTTTGGAAGAAATCCTTTTTTGCAAATAGGACAAGAAACTTTCCACTACTTGATACAAATTTTCTTCTTTCATAAGCGGCACAGAGCCGATATTTGAAAATCTGGTGGTAATCACATCCAGCCTTTGCACGTCTTTCTCCAATTCCATAATTATTTCTGGATCATATTTAGGGTCAGACTTGAAATATTCAACCCATGCTGTGAGCGATGAAAGGGGCGTACCTAACTGATGCGCTGTTTCTTTGGCCAAACCCACCCATACTCTATTTTGTTCAGATTTACGAGAATAGCTAAATGCAAAATAGGTGATTAATCCGAAAATTAAAACGGTAATAAGCTGATAAATAGGATAATAGCGAAGTTGCGTAAGCAGTTTCGAATCCGAATAATAGATGTATTCTTTACTGCCAAGGCCATTGTCCCAAGACATCGGCTCGTGGTCGTCTTTGATTATTTCAGCGAGTTTTTCTTTCAAAAAAATTTGTTGGTCTTCGTATTTTAAGCCTTCAAAACCCTCAAATTTATTGATTGGCACCAACTCGCCACTCACCGTTTTATATATCGCCTGAACAGTCGTATTTCTATTCGCCTCCATTAAAAGAGTCATAAAAGAATTCACATCCTGATCCATTTCTTGTTTCAACGTGTATTGAAGTGCCTCGGCATAAAGTTTGATTTGCTGCTCTTCACGCTCTTCTAATTTAGTTACTATTTTGTCAGTGTAAAAAATAGAAAGGCCTGCTACAATCATTAAAATCAGTAAAATAATTATTTTGGCATAATTTTTTTGGTTGTAGATATCAACTGATATTGACATAAATTTTTAACATTTAATTGAATGAAAGTGCTGTAAAGTTAAACGACTATTGTATAAATTCTATTGAATCACTATCTTATTAATTGTTATTAATCAATTTTTGAAACTAATCAATTGAAATAATTAAATGAAAAATTTATTTTAATGCCTAAAACAGGTAAAAACTCATTGACAATTTAAAATAAGTGACTTTAGAGATTTATCTCAGTAAAATACCTGACAAAAATCATGAATAATTGCTCTTTCTGAATTAATTTTGTAATCTGATTTTTGAAGTTTGGTTGAGTGATGTTTTAAATTTTCAACTGATTAATTCTTCATCATAAATTTTCAATAAGAATTTGATGATTTTCTTTTGGGCAAATAAGTTTAGTAATATAGTAAGTTTATGACAAGTCAATTCTGGGCAATCAGTTTATCACACTCGAATACTCCGCTTCATGTTCGTGAAACTTTTGCCTTAAATCAAGAGCAGCAAGAAGTTTTTTCGATAAAAATAAGGGATTTGTTTCAAGTTGCCAATTTGCTAATTGTTTCAACCTGTAACAGAACAGAAATTTATTACGGCTCTGAAAAGGATTTATCGATTGAGCTTATCAAAGCCCTTACCACCGAAAAGGGTTTACTTGATTATTCACTCTATCTTCCATTTTTCCAGATTCATTCTGGTATTGATGCCGTTAAAAGACTTTTTGAAGTGGCCTCTGGCCTGCATTCAAAGGTAGTGGGTGATTTACAAATCCCTAATCAGGTGAAGCAATCCTACCAATCGTCAGCCGATTTGGATATGGCTGGCCCTTTTATGCACCGTTTGATGCACACAATCTTTTACACCAATAAAAGAATTGCTCAAGAAACCAGTTTTCGTGATGGTGCGGCGTCAGTAACATATGTAGCGGTGTCATTGGCAGAAGAACTCACAGCATCAATCAAAAACCCTAAAATTTTGATTTTGGGATTAGGCGAAATTGGGACTGATGTTTGCAAATACCTTTCAGAGAATAAATTTGGTGACGTAACCGTGATGAATCGTACTTTATCTAAAGCCGAAAGTTATGCCATCACCTACGGATTTAAGGCCTCCACCATTGATAATTTGGAGGATGAAGTTTCAAAAGCCGATCTTGTAATTTCTTCAATTAGAGCTGAAAACCCTCTGATTACTAAAACTTTAATATTAAAAAATCCTCCACTGTCTTACAAATATCTGATAGACTTATCCGTACCGAGGAGTGTGGAAGATAATCTGGAGCAAATATCTGGGATATTAGTTTACAATATTGATACTTTACAAGCCAAAGCAGATTCTGCACTCGCTAAAAGAATGGAAGCTGTACCTGAAGTTCAGAATATTATCAACGAATCAATCGAAAGCTTTGAGGATTGGT
Source organism: Bacteroidota bacterium (assembly GCA_040385875.1). Lineage (GTDB taxonomy): Bacteria > Bacteroidota > Bacteroidia > Cytophagales > Spirosomataceae > JANMZR01. The sequence continues at coordinate 45,509 of JAZKGO010000004.1, read as the reverse complement.
CGAAAGAAGTGATGGTTTCGCCTACGATTCAAAAACTCAAAAATGCCCTTGAAAATATTCGCAAGGAAGAGATGGGGCGCTATTTAAAGAATTTGAGTCCCGATGAATCGGAAAAAGTAGAAAAAATAACCCAAAGCATTATTCAGAAAATATTAAAGCAACCTGTAATTCAGTTAAAAGCAGCCTGCAAAAGAGGCGAAGCAGATTCCATGATTGAGGCAATCAATGAGCTTTTTGATTTAGAAAAAGAATTTGAAGGGAAGGAAAAACAATAAATCCATTGCTTTATAAAGTAAAAATCAACTGATTTTACTTATTCAATATCCTTTTAATAGATTCACCCACTTTTGTATCGGCCTCGAACATTCCATCAAAAGTTTTAGGCAATTTATCATTCCAAGTTTCCATATTGATTGAGGCGTTAATTCTCGCACTTTTAGTAGAATTAGTGATTACTTTACCAGTTTTCAAATATTCCAGTGCTACTTTTAGACATTTCTCATTGGGATCACCAAAGTTTTTAGTGAGATCGTCTTCTTCAGGAAAATCAGGTTTAAAACCTGTATAATAATCTGCCTCTCCAGCTGAATTCACCGTTTTAAATGCTACTGGTGCCACTACATAATCCATTACAGGTATTACAGGAAAGCCCACTGGCTTACCATGAGAAGGGGTGCCGACAATTTTGACATCCATATGGGGCTTTAAAGAATTGATGAGTAACTCACTTGCTGATGCCGAATTTTTGGTGGTGATTATCACAACCTTAGTTAGACCCAACTTATTGATGGGACTAAACTTGGTAGAACGATTAATGCTAGTCAATTTATCGTTATACTGATAAGTAAACATAACTTTTCCCGTTGCTGATGAAGGGGCGACTAAATTTAATAACTGTTGAGCTAAACTCACATATCCCCCACCATTGTACCTTAAATCAATGATCAACTCATTTACCCCTTTTGATTGGAAATTTGCAAAAACCCCCTCTAATCCTGCAGCAGTATCATCACCCAAAAAATCAGTAAAACAGAAATAGCCAATTTTTTTTCCATCTTCTTCAAAAATTTTGGTTGATTGGATGGTATTTGTTTGATAATCAGTTTGAGAAAAAGTATAACTTTGTTGGCTCTTATCAGGCTTTTCAAGTATCATTTCAATAGTATTTTGATCAATCGCATTGAGAAATGGACTAATGAATGAATCGTTATTTTTAGGCGTCATGCCTGCGACAGAAATCACTTTCCATCCTCTTTCGACCCCTTGCTTGCCCATGTCAGAATTAGCGAAAACCTGCCTGATATAAAAGTCTCCATTTCCTGCAAATCGATAATAAGCACCAAAATTTTTACTGTTGCC
>JAZKGO010000004.1:32258-44050 GCA_040385875.1 Bacteroidota bacterium | reverse complement strand
AAAAGTCTCCATTTCCTGCAAATCGATAATAAGCACCAAAATTTTTACTGTTGCCAGAAGCCACTGCATTCCAATCACCTTTATCCATTACAAAGCTCCATTTGTCAAGATTAATACCGTCGGCACCTTTATCACTATAGTTTCTTACCGCTTCTATTACTCCCTCTGGAGTCGAATATTTGAATGGATCAAAATCCAATGCACTTGGTAAATTTTTGTACCAGAGGTAAGCTGTTTCAGAATAAAAATAGACACTGTCACGTATATCGCCTTTCACCGTTCGCTTAGGTGTTCCATCAGAATTGAAAGCAGTATTGGGGTTTAACTTATCTTCCTTTTTGCAAGAAGAAAGGAGTAAAAATCCAACAAAGACAAAGGATAATAGAATCGTATTTTGTTTCATCAATATTCTTTTTTTGAAATATAATTATTGAGACATTCTAATTACAATAAACGTGAAAAATTACCTATTGGTTGTAAGCCAATCAAAATAAATTTGTCCAAAATATGACTTTTTTGATTTGTCTTTGAAAATAGTAAATAATGTTCCCTAAATACCTGATTCATTTAAAGGTAATTCTGCGTATTTTTTAAGTAAAAATACCTGTTTTAACTCTATTTTAATGCTTTGTATGGATTCAATACTTAATATTGTCAAGAATTCAGTTAGGAATAGGTTTCAGAATAAAAATTTCTGAATTGAATAATTTAAAGAATATAAAAATCGTTATCATTCAAACAAAGAGATAATTTCAATCATTTAAACAAAAAAATCATGTTAAGAACCATATCATTCATCGCATTGGCAGTTATTGCATCAGGTGTTATCTTTTCTTTCACTGGAAATAACGATAGTTCAAAAGATAAGCTAGGAATTTAGTTTACTAATTTAGAATTTTCGCTGTCAAATTTTCCAAATTCATTTCTCCGAACGTTCCTGACGACATTAAAAGCAAGTTTGTGTTTTCCCAACCTTGTTCTGATAAAAAGGACTCAAGCAGTTCTGAGTTCGTAAAAATCAGCATCTCTTTATTCCCAAAAGCTTTTCGTATAGCCTCCTCAGTAATTGGCTCTAAATGCTTGATTTCCAATGTTTTTGGGCTAAAAAAAACTATTTGTAAGTCAGCCTGCTCCAAGGTTTCGTGATATTCTGGCAAAAATTTCAGGTTCAAGCTACTGTAAGTATGCAACTCAAAGCAAGCCACCAATTTCCTTTTGGGGTATAATTCTTTCAATGCATTGGTAGTGGCTTTCACTTTTGAAGGAGCGTGGGCAAAATCTCTATAGATTTGAGTATAATTATTATTCCCAATTAATTCCAAACGTTTGGCTGCGCCTTTAAAAGTTCCAAAAGCTTTGTAAATATCTGTTTCCAATATCCCTAAATCTTCTAAAATTAACTTGGCCCCCATCAAATTTTTCATGTTATGCTCGCCAAAAAGTTCTAAAGGCTGCTCACCAACTGATTTCGTCAATAGTATTGCTTTACCTCCCTCTACTTTATAAGGATGTGCCTCGTAGGGTTTATGCTTCACATCGGGTCGATCTTTAGCTCCAATTATTGACACTAAATCGTCAGTATCATCATAATAAATGGTTCCTGCTTTTGGCACTGAATCAGCTAAAAGTTCAAATTGTCTCTCATATTCATCAAATTCAGGAAATACGTTGATATGATCCCAGGCGATGCCACTAATCAATACGATGTGTGGGTGATAGTGCAAAAATTTAGGGACTCTGTCAATTGGCGATGATAAATATTCATCCCCTTCAATAATAATTATGGGAGCGTCTGTTAAACTTGCCATTGTTTCAAAACCTTCCAATCGAGAGCCAACCAAATAGTCAAATTTCTTCCCAACCGATTTCAAAACATGCATCAAAATGGAGGTGATAGTGGTTTTTCCATGACTACCAGCTATTACAATACGTTGCTTATCAAGACTTTGCGAATAAATATATTCAGGATAGGAAAATATTTTTATGCCTAATTGTTGTGCTTTTAATAGCTCAGGATTATCCACTCTGGCATGCATTCCCAACAGGATACAATCTAAACCAGAATGAATATTTTCGGTATTCCAACCAATTTCTTTTGGCAAAATTCCATTTTTGGCTAAATAGGATTTTGATGGCTCATAAATCTCATCGTCTGAACCAGTAATCTCATGACCCTTATTTTTGAGCACTATCGCCAAATTGTGCATGGCTGCTCCACCTATAGATATGAAGTGTATTTTTTGCATTGCCCTATTACCCCATGGGGGAATTAGTTTTTATTTTAATTAAATCAATTTTTCCTCTTTATGCTCCCACCGTGGGTTGGAGAGCTTTACCATTTTCCCTGTGCTTTCATTACTAATTCGATTATTTCTCTTACAGCACCTTTACCCCCTTTTTTTGAGGTGATAAAGTCCGCTACCTTTTTAATTTCTTTCACTGCATCTTTGGGCGCAATACTCAATACAGTCTCTTTCTCCATTACTTCAAAATCAGGGATATCATCCCCCATATACAATATTTCTGTCTCTGATAAATTATTTTCAGAAATATATTTTTCATAAATTGATAGCTTCGAATTACCCCCTGAACCCATATATAAATCCTTGATTTTCAGATACTCCATTCTCTTGGCTACCCCTTCCTGATTACCACCAGTAATGATACAAATTCGATATCCAGCCTTTACGGCTCTCTCAAAAGCATAGCCATCACGCACATGAAAAGTACGAAACATCTCACCAGAAGCCAAGCTTCCCAAAGTTCCATCTGTCATCACTCCATCTACATCAAATATAAAATTGGTAATATGTTTTAATCGTTGCTCAAATTCTTCTTTTTGCATAAACTATTTTTAAGACTTTAATAAATTTTAGGGATTAAAATGGTTGAAAATACTTTCACTCATGATTCTATAAATTTTTTCAGCTTCTGGTTTAGCTCTCAAAAGTTGAAGTTGGCTTTTGATTATTTTTTGGTCGCCTCTTTGGGCAGGCCCAGTTTGTACTTCGTTGATATCTTCCGCCAGTAAAGCTTTTGAAATTGTTTCTTGAATAATTGGCTTTAAAAGCCTCATTTCTAAATTGTGATCTATCAAAATATCTTGGGTAATTGCCAATAAATGATTGACAAAATTGTTCGAGAAAACAGCGGCCAAATGAAGGATTTTTCGTTCTTCAGAATCCACCAAATAAACTATTGAGCTCATTTTTTGTGCTATTCCGACCAAAATGGTTTCAGTTTGGTCATTATCTGCCTCAATACAAAGCGGGACTTGGCTAAAGTTGAGTTTCTTTTCTTTTGAGAAAGTCATCAATGGATAAAAAACTCCAATTTTTACATTTAAATCAACATTATCTTCCGTCCACAGTTCTAAAACATCCATTGGTTTAGACCCAGAAGTATGCACTAAAATTGCATTTTCAGGTAAAATCAACTGATCTAAAACCTCTCCAATAGCATCATCCTTAATTGCTAATACAAATAGTTCGGCTTCTGAATCGGTAAAATCAAGATCTGAAACAGCTTTGGCATCAAAGAGCTTTTTAACCAACACTTTGGCATTCTGCAATTTGCGACTGTACACTTCACAAATCGCATGGCCACTGTCTTCAAAAGCTTGTGACATATGCCAAGCCACATTACCAGAACCGATAAAAGAGATTTTCATTAATAAAAGGTGCAATCACCGAGCAAAGAAGTTTTTTAGTCAAAACTTTTGTGAATATAACCGTTTTTAATTTTGGATAAAAAAATGATTGAACAAACTATACGATTACCTTTGTAAAAATGGAAAGAATAGGTGTAATAATTCCTGCATACAACGAAGAAAAATCGATTGCTAAAGTACTTAACGACATACCCTTACAATTGGTTTATGAAATTGTGGTGGTGAATAACAATTCAAAAGATGGCACTGCTGAAATGGCTAAAAAATCGGGAGCAACCGTTCTAAACGAGTCGAAACAAGGCTATGGAGCAGCATGTTTAAAAGGCATTGAGTATTTCAAAAACAAAATAGATCAGCCCGATCTCATCATTTTTATGGATGCCGACTATTCGGATTATCCCGAAGAATTGGAGAAGTTAATCCAACCAATTATTGATAAAAAAGCAGACATGGTGATTGGATCGAGAGCATTAGGCAACCGTCAAAGAGGATCTATGACCATTCCGCAAATATTTGGTAATTGGCTGGCTACCAGACTTATATACTTATTTTATAAAGTGAAATTTACTGATTTAGGGCCGTTTAGAGCTATAAAATGGGAGGCACTTTTACAGTTAAATATGCTAGATGAAACCTATGGGTGGACGGTTGAGATGCAAGTAAAAGCCGCAAAAAACAAGCTTATATCGGTTGAAATTCCAGTAAATTATAGAACCAGAATTGGAGTTTCAAAAGTATCAGGTACTGTTAAAGGGACAATTTTGGCCGGATATAAAATAATTTTTACCATTTTTAAATATATATGAAATTATGCCAATTTGGGCTATAATTATTGTTTTGATTTATAGTTTCACGCTATTATTTGTGTTCAGTTTTAGTCTAGCACAGCTACATTTGGTTTATAATTATTTATATGGCAAAAAGTTAAAAAGCCATAGCCCATTAATGCTTGACTCTCCCATTGAGCAATTCCCTTTTGTCACTATTCAATTGCCAATCTTTAACGAAATATATGTAGTGAACCGACTTTTAGAGTCTGTTGCAAAAATTAACTATCCAATTGAAAAGCTAGAAATACAAGTATTGGATGATTCGACTGATGAAACCAGCCTTATTTTAAAAGATAAAATTTTATCTCTAAAAAACATAGGCTTTTCTATTTCACATATTCAAAGGACTGATAGAATTGGCTACAAAGCTGGTGCTTTGGCTTGGGGTACAAAAATGGCAAAAGGTGAATTTATAGCTATTTTTGATGCTGATTTTATCCCCAATCCGGATTTTTTATTAGTAACTATACCTTATTTCGAAAATAAAAAAATTGGACTGGTGCAAACTCCTTGGTTGCATCTAAATGAAAGCTACTCTCTTTTAACAAAATTACAGGCTTTTGGACTCGATGCGCATTTTTCCATAGATCAGGCTGGTAGAAATAAAGGGGGGTACTTTTCGAATTTTAATGGCACTGGAGGTATTTGGCGGAAAACCTGTATTGATGACGCCGGAGGCTGGTCGGCTGATTGTCTTACTGAAGACCTTGATTTGAGTTATAGAGCTCAACTTAAAGGTTGGAAATTTAGATATTTGGAAGAAATTGGCAACCCTGCGGAACTTCCAGCTGAGATAAACGGGGTGAAATCTCAACAATATCGATGGGCAAAAGGAGCCGCCGAATGTGCCCGGAAACTTTTATTTACAATTTTGAAGGATAAAAATCTAAGTATTGGCACGAAAATTCACAGCTTTTATCACTTGGCTAATAGTGCTACCTATTTAGGATTGATCATTACGTCATTGCTCGTTATTCCAGTATTAATCATTCAGTCAAAATACCCACAAATAGCCAAATACATTGGTTTTGTCCAATATTTCCAAATTAGTTTCGTGTTTCTAGGTATTTATTTTTGGACATCATTCCGGCAAAAAAATCAAAATTTCTTTTATTTTTTGGGCTTTTATCCCCGCTTTTTGGCCTTTATGATGGGTTTGTCTATGTATAACTCAATTGGAGTACTACAAGGTTATTGGGGTAAAAAAACGGCTTTTATCAGAACGCCCAAATTCAATATCAACACTCGAAATGATAGTTGGGTCAACAAAAAATATCTCAATTCAAAAATCGATTTTTATTTTATGTTGGAAGGAATTTTATGCATTTATTTTATTTTTAGTATGGCTTTTGCAATTAGCCATCAGGCTATTGGGGCCATTCCATTTTTGGCAATGTTGATTTTTGGGTATTGCTCAGTGTTTGGTTATGGAGTATCTCATCGATTTTTTGGAAGTAAATAAATGATTGGTCATTTAAAATATGGTAAGGCATTTGTATGGGTAGCATCCAGCCTGCTCTATTTCCATATTGGTTATTTTTTGGAAAGAACGGAATTCCCTATTCTGATTTTTGATATTACTTTACTATTTATTCTTTATTATTATTCAATCAAATACTTTGAGTTTAATTGGCTTTCGATAGTCTTTTTTCGAATTGTTCTAATTGCCTCCACTCCTGCCCTCTCTGATGATTATTTTAGATTTATTTGGGACGGCAATTTGTTGAACGACGGTATCAACCCATTTGAATATTTACCCTCTGAATTAACCAAAAATGCTATTTATGATGGGCTCAATTCAAAACACTATTATTCGGTCTATCCGCCGCTTTTACAGTTAGTTTTTGGTATGGCTGCTTTTATTGCAAAAGGAAATGTTTTGGTAAATATTATCATTTTAAGAAGCACAATTATTTTTGCGGAAATAGGTTCTATTTACTTGATAATCAAAATTTTAAGCTATTTTAAGCTACAAAAAAACAGAGCTTTGATTTATGCTTTAAATCCTTTAGTCATTATTGAATTGACGGGCAATATTCATTTTGAAGGGATTAGTATTTTTTTTGTATTACTCACTTTCTTTTTTCTGATCTGCCTTCCAAGTCTGTCGAAATATCTACTTTTATCAGCGATTTCTTTGGCCTGTGCCGCCCTAATTAAGCTATTGCCCTTACTTTTTTTACCATTGATTTTCGGTCGACTAGGGTGGAAAAGAGGTACTCTATTTGCAATAACTGTTGGGGCTTTTGTTGGATTGGCGTTTATCCCATTTTTGAATTTAATGATAATTAGAAATATTTCAGAGAGTTTGAATTTGTATTTTCAAAAGTTTGAGTTCAATGCCAGCATATATTATTTAGTAAAATATTTAGGCATTTGGATAAATGATAATAACCCCATTGAAGTGGCTGGCCCTATACTTTCTCTAATTGGTTTTTTGACTATTTTATGGATTAGTTTCAAAAAACAAAGCTTTCTAAATCTAGATCTACAATTTATGAAAAGAGCCTTATTGATTTTATCGATTTACTTTTTTATGGCCACTACGGTTCATCCTTGGTATTTATCAACTATAGTTTGTTTTGTTTCCTTTACCAATTTTAAATATCCTCTTTGGTGGTCGTTTTTGGTATTTTTATCTTATTCAGCCTATCAAAATGCTGAATTCAAAGAAAATATGTGGTTGATTGGATTTGAATATTTAGTGGTTTTGGGGCTATTCTATTTGGACTTTTTGAAAAACAAAAATTCACAAGACTTATCGACTGCTAATCCATAAATCTTGTGAATTCGAAAAAAAATCTCTATCAATATCCTACTCCAAATTCTTTTAAAATATCCGCAGGCACTCCATCCCACATATTGGGCACATTACCTTTGTAGGCAATATCTTTTATGCCTTCTTTACTGCTCCAATAGCCAGTAGCCGTAAGGTTTCGCATCAAACTAAAGAAATTTGTACCATGACTAAAGCCTGGTTTTACTTTTTTCGGATATGCAATATCTTCCACTATTTCAATACGTTGGGCAGCTGAAATCAATTTGAATTTAGTATTAAATCTTTTGATGGATTCAGAATCCAACCAACGCAAGCCCCCACGGATAGGAGTTTGTAATTCTGGCTTATCTTTTGCCATAAACTCTAAAAAGTCAGGCACTCCTGTAGCACTTGCCGATGGGCCACGACTATCAGCTGGAATAATAATATCCACCAAAATTTTAATGGTTGCCATTTCGTGGGCATTAAAAAAAGTCTTTGCAAAAAGCTCGGCATCACGTTTTTTCTCTGGGTCAGTTCGACCATAGTTCCACACTTTCTTGGGTACCTTGGGTGCCTCAAGCAACTCAGCAACTTGCAAGTCAGGGTTAAATGCCGCCAACCCTAGTGAGCTTAAACTTATGTTTTTTAAATAATCTCTTCTTTTCATTTTATAAAGATGTTAGATTTTCGATGTTTGGTGTTAGTAAAATACGATGGATTAATTATAGATTCCCCTTTTTACGTTCATCAATAATATAATCAGCTGTGCGCATGGCCATTGCCAAAATTGTCCAAGTTACATTTTTATCACCTTGACTTACAAATGGCCCAGCATCCACACAGAACAGGTTTTTACAATCATGAGCTTGCTCGTATTTATTCAATGCCGATGTTTTAGGGTCGTTACCCATACGCACGGTTCCTATTTCGTGAATAATTGCACCAGGTTCGGCCAGTCCGTAATTATTTGACGCATTTGGTTTATCACCCATTGGAACTGCACCCATCGTGTGGAAAATTTCCTCAAAAGTATCCTGCATATGTTTGGCTTGCTTGATTTCGTAATCCGACCATTTATAGTGGAATCGCAATACAGGAATACCAAATTTATCCACTTTATCAGGATCAATTTCGCAATAATTACTTTCCAATGGTACTGGCTCACCCCTACCCGCCATGTGCACATAAGCACCGTAAAACTTGCGATAGTCTTCCTTCAAGCCTTTTCCGTAGCCGCCTGGCTCTTTTTTATTGCCATTTTTATCAGCAAACATTCCGTTTACACTGTCAATTCCCCAACCAAAACCATAAGCTGGCATGCCAAAGCCGCCGCCGTATTCAATATGGTAGCCCCGAGGGAAATCTAGTTTTTTATTATCGCCCCACCAAGGTGAGTAAATATGAGCACCGCCCACACCGTCTTCGTTGTAAGTTTTTCTATCAAAAAGCGAAGGCACAATTGCTGCTCTTGAAGCTCCAGTTGAATCATTTAAGTATTTACCGACCACTCCAGAATTATTAGCTAATCCATTTGGAAAACGATCTGATTTCGAATTCAAAAGTATCCGTGCCGACTCGCAAGCTGAAGCTGCCAAAATAACTATTTTACCTCGAACTATTTTTTCTTCAAGCGTAAGTGTATTTACGTATGAAACTCCGTTAGCCTTACCCGTAGTTTTGTCCAATAAAACCTCACGAGCCATAGCATAATACAAGGTATCCATGTTACCTGTCATCCCCGCAGGTTTGCAAAGTACCGAACTTGACGAAAAGTCGCCATAAACTTGGCAACCACGACCACATTGCCCACAATAAAAACATTGCCCTCTTGTATCATTAACGGGCTTAGTAAGCATCGACAGACGAGCTGGAATAGTAGGAATACCGGTTTTTTTATTGGCTTTTTGTATTAATAATTCGTGCAAACGAGGCTTAGGCGGCGGCAAAAATATTGAATCCGGGTTGTTTCTAAGGCCTTCTTTAGATCCAAAAACACCAATTAATTTATCAACTCGATCGTAATAAGGAGCCACATCATCATAGCCAATTGGCCAGTTATCACCTAGCCCATCAATATCTTTTCTGTGAAAATCGTCTGGCCCGAATCTTAATGAAATCCTACCCCAGTGATTGGTTCGGCCTCCTAACATTCTAGATCTGAACCATCTAAATTTTGTATTGTCTTTAGTAGTATATGGCTCACCATCAAGCTCCCAACCACCATAAGCGGCATCAAAGTCACCAAAATGCCTATGAGTAGTGGCTGTACCTCGCCTTGGCGACTCATACGACCACTTCAGCTGCGTGATGTATTTGGGGTCTGCTGGGTCAAAATGTTGCCCGGCTTCCAGCAAACAGACTTTTGCACCAGCACGTGTAAGCTCATGTGCGGCCATTCCGCCGCCAGCACCAGATCCTACAATAATTACATCGTATTCTTTTGGTGCTTCTTTAATTTGGAAATCATTCATTGAGATATAGTCGTTTTTATTTATGCTTGTTTATTCACTAAACTTTTTACCAAATCTGCCACATTTAAAAGATTTGATTTTAGGCACTTTTGCAAATTTTGATTCAATAATAATATTTTTTTTCAATTATCTTATCCTGCTGTCATGCCTCCATCAATTGGCATTGCATGTGCTGTGATAAAACTTGCTGCGGGCGAACTTAAATACACAATTGCATCGGCAATTTCTTCGGCCTTTCCATAACGCTTCATGGGTATTGAGTTTTGTAATTTTTGTTCCATAGAGGGGTCCAGCAAAAATATAGACTCCACTAAAGGAGTAATTGTAAAAACTGGGCAAACAGCGTTTACCCTTATTCCCAGTTTAGCATACTCCAAACCAGCCGTTTTAGTGAGGCCCACCACGGCATGCTTGCTTGCATCATAAGCCAAATTATTGGGAAAACCGTTCAACCCAGCCACAGAAGCCACGTTTACAATGGAGCCAAAACCTTGTTCCAACATCACATTAAGTTCGGCTCGCATACAAAAAAACACACCCATTGTATTTACTTCCATCACTTGGCGAAAATTTTCTGTCGGATATTTATGCGTGGGCAACCATTTGCCGCCTATTCCAGCGTTGTTTACAGCAAAATCTATCCTACCGAAATCAGAAACAGTTTTTTGAATTAAGCTATTCACTTCCAACTCATTAGTCACATCACAGGCAATAAAAACCGCTATTCCTCCTGCATCGATTATGAGCCTAGCGGTTTCTTCGCCCCCATCAATATTTAGGTCCGACACCACCACATTTGCATTATTTTTTGCAAATAAATGGGCAGTAGCTCGGCCTAAGCCAGATCCAGCGCCCGTTATTAATGCTGTTTTTCCTTTAAAATCAAATTGCATAAAATTAATTTAGTTCGTTTGTTTGAAAGTTTTTTAGTTTTGGAGTTTATTAGATATTATTATAAAATATTTTAATCAAACTTCGCCTCTCTTTTTTGCATTTTGGCGGCAAAAGCTTCCATTAAATCGTTTGAAATGAGCATGGCAGCATTCCAAGTGGCCATGTATTCAAGGCCTTGGGCAACAGTGTGATCTCTCGTGTGCAACAATATATGCTTTGTTCCTCTGATAGAAAGGGGTGATTTTGAGGCAATTTGCTCAGCTATTTTCATTACATTTTCCATCATAATCTCCTTATTTTCAAAGCAGTTATTGACCAAACCTATCTTTTCGGCCTCTTTCCCTGACACATTTCTTCCAGTATAAGCCATTTCCCTCACTTTTCCTTCTCCAATTATTTTAGGTAATCTTTGCAAAGTACCCAAGTCGGCTACCATGCCCATGTCTATTTCTTTTATTGTAAAAAAGGTGTCATCCGTACAATACCTGATGTCACACGCAGATACAATATCCACGCCCGCACCAATGCAACCACCATTTATGGCGGCAAGAACTGGTTTCGAGCAGTTTTCGATTGAGTTAATTGGCGCTTGTAAATCCAAAATAATTTTTCTCAAAAGTTCATTTTTCCTTCCTTGACATTTGATTGTTTCTTGCGAAATTGACATCAGCATTTCCAAGTCTATTCCCCCACAAAAATGCTTGCTTTCTCCACCATTTAATACTATCACTCTTACTTCATCATTTGTGTCCAAAAGGTCGAACGTATTTTTCAATTGCTCCCAACCAATTTTATTCACCGAATTAGCTTTATCAGGTCTATTTAAGGTAACAATGGCAATTTTGTTTTCAATTTTTAAATCAATCATTGATTATTCAGTATCAATAAAATTCAATTTTTTAGTCAGCAATTTACATTTTTTTATATTTCATCAAAAATGATTTTAAATTTTTAATTATTTGAATTGGGTGTAAATTTTTAATCAACTGTATTTCAGGATCTTAATCCAACAGTAAATAAAAAATATAAATCATTTAAAATATCCCTTATTTGTTCTTTTTCTGTTTTAGCACTACTTTTACAGTAAAATAAATCTAAATAGAATTAATGAGCGTTTTAATAAACAAAAATTCGAAAGTAATTGTGCAGGGCTTCACTGGAACTGA
>JAZKGO010000004.1:23172-32158 GCA_040385875.1 Bacteroidota bacterium | reverse complement strand
ATTCCTACCAAAGATATGATGATTGCCAAAGAATATTTGAAAAACAGAGATGTGCGTTTAATCGGTCCAAACTGCCCAGGTGTAATGACTGCCGAAGAATGCAAAGTGGGTATAATGCCTGGCTTTATTTTCAAAAAAGGTACAATTGGAATTGTTTCAAAATCAGGTACACTTACCTATGAAGCCGTTGATCAACTAACCAAAGCAGGGTTAGGCCAAACTACTGCAATTGGTATTGGTGGTGATCCAATTATTGGTACCACAACTAAAGAAGCTGTTGAATTATTGATGAATGATCCAGAAACTGAAGGCATTGTAATGATTGGTGAAATTGGTGGGGGAATGGAAGCCGAAGCTGCTAATTGGATTAAAGCTGATGGCAATAGAAAGCCTGTTGTAGGTTTTATTGCTGGCCAAACCGCCCCAAAAGGTCGCAGAATGGGTCATGCTGGTGCGATAATAGGAGGAGCTGATGATACTGCAGAAGCTAAAATGAGAATTATGGCCAGCTGTGGAATACACGTAGTTCAATCGCCAGCGGATATCGGAGCAACAATGTTGAAAGCTTTAGGCAAATAGATTAAGAATTTAATCAAAAAAATGAGGAGCCAATTCCAAAATTTTTCAGAAAAAATACCCAAACCTGCCCATAAACCATATTTGGGCAGGTTTATTTTTTATTATCTATTCAGTACAGTGGTACTTTTGTTGGCTGCAAACAGTAATAGCATGGCTGCAGAACCAAAAATTGCGGAAGACTATCAAATTATCAAAGACCTGAACGATGATTGGCTAGTTTTTGACAATCAATATAAAGACTATGTTCCTTATTTAAAAACCAGGCATTACAATTATCAATCTTTGAGCCAGTATTTTGACATTGAAAATTATAAAGGGTATAAACTATTGATTTATTCGGGAAGTGATTCTTACCTATTTATTAGCGGTGTATTTCAAAAGAAATTACCTGTGAATCGCTGGTTTTCGATGGATATCGACAGTCTTTTTACAAGTCAAAAATCACCCCATAATCTGTTGCTAACCATTTATAAGACAGTACCTGATATTGAAAACGATAAAATTTTGGTTGCCTATAAACCAACAAAAAAAGGCTTAGATCTACTGGGAAACGAGAATAATGCTGCTTTAAAAGCCAGAAAATTTTCTAATTTCAAAGATTTTGCCATTTTATTTTCACTATTTTTATTAGGAAGCATTACCTTCTTATATAATTTTCAAAACAGTATTTTAACAAAGTTTATCAATATCAAAGACCTTTTTACCATTACAAAACGGACCGATTCAATCATTATCAATAGACCATTCGACGTAGGAAACATACTTTACATGGTTATTTTAAGTCTGTCTATGTCGCTCATACTCCTCATAATAGAGTATAATTTTATAGCCATCTTGCCAAAGCAATTGATTAATGATGAAAACCCTTCTTTTTTGAACTTATCTGGTCAATTTTTCAATTTGAGTTTTTTAATACTAATCGCCTTCTTTATCAAGTATATGTTTATCTCAATTATTGGAAATTTATACCGATTAGAAAAAATTACGAACGTTCATTTTTTCAAAAACTTGCAGTCAACTGGAATCTTTGCTTTTATCCTTTTATTAATCCTTGTCCTACTGTTGATTTACCCCCTTTCGTTTATACAAAATTTTAAGGCCACTTATTTGTCAATAATTGCTAGTTTTTACTTTTTGAGGCTCTTTTTGCTGTTTTTCATTATAATAAAAGTAAATCCTATAAAAAATTTATATTTATTTTCTTACCTTTGCATCGTGGAATTAATTCCTTTGTTTTTAGGCATACGATTTGCACTTTGACCTTCTAAATTAATTATTAAAATTTAGATGATTTTGATCAACAACTAATTTCAATTTGACTGATTTTTGAAAATTGATTTCTTATTAAAAATAGTTTTTTGATTTAATTCCTTAAATAAATTTTAGAGTAGATATTAATGAGTGAATCTGCAGTAAATTTCAATTCTGAAAGGCTAAATAAGGTAACTAATATATTAGTATCGCAAGCCCGACCCTCCGATGAAAAATCGCCCTATTTTGAAATCGAAAAAAAATACAATATTAAGGTCGATTTTCGTGCATTTATTCAAATAGATGGTGTTCCTTTCAAGGAATTTAGGAAAGAAAAAATCAATATTCTAGACTATACGGCCATCATTTTCACCAGCAGAAATGCCGTTGACCATTTCTTCAGAATGTGCAAAGAAGCTCGCACTGAGGTTCCTGCTGATATGAAATATTTTTGCATTACTGAACAAACAGCAAATTATCTTCAAAAATACATTGTCATTCGTAAAAGGAAAATTTTTACAGGAACTAAAACTGCCACCGAGCTTCTCGAGCTTATCAAAAAAAATAGAAATGAGAAGTTTCTATTTCCGTGCTCTGATAAACGCAGGAATGAAATCCCTGGATTTATGGATACAAATGGTCTTCAGCTTACTGAAGCGGTTATGTACCATACAGTGGCAGCCGATCTTTCAGATTTAGAAAATGTATTTTATGATATAATTGCCTTCTTTAGTCCCTCTGGTATCGATTCGCTTTTCAAAAACTTTCCTGATTTCAAGCAAAACAAAACTCGAATTGCCGCATTTGGACCCACCACCGCTCAAGCAGTATTAGATGCTGGTTTAATATTAGATATTGAGGCTCCACTACCTAATGCCCCCTCAATGACTGGTGCCCTCGAATATTATATTAAAAAATCAAACAAAATTTAAAATTGTTTAGCTAAACTAACAATTTTGTTAAAATCAGAGCGTTTTCTCAAAATACTTTACTAGATTAGAATCAAAATCTTATCAAAGATCAATGCTGAAACGTTTCCTGATTATTGCTTTCCTACTTACATTAAATCCAAAGGCAATTTTTGGACAACAGGACCCTCAGTTTAGCCAATATTATTTTAACCAACAGTATTATAATCCATCCGTTGTAAGTGCCGAAAGTTTACCACAAATCCAAGTTTTGCACAGAAGTCAGTATTTAGGCTATGTAAGCAATTTTGATAAGGGAGGCACTTTAAATACCCAATTGTTAAGTTTTCAAATGCCATTATCGAAATCCAAAGCAGGCATTGGCTTAGTAATAATAAACGACCAGGTAGGTTTGGAGAAAAACCAGCAGATGAGGTTTTCCTATGCCAAAAACTTGAAAGTATCAAGAGGTGCACTGTCAGTAGGTGTTTCGGCTGGGTTTTATAACAAATCATACAATAGTAATTTTAGGCCTAGAGAAAATAATGACCCTAATATTCCTGCCGATGGCTACAGTCAAATAAAACCGGATTTTGGATTGGGAGTATCTTACCATGCAAAATACTATTTTGGCGCAATAAGTATCAATCATATCAATAGTCCAAAATTTGACTTTGGTGCAGATAACGGTAACAATATAATCAATAGAAATGTAACTGGTATATTCGGAGTAAACATTAACGTGAATCAGAAGCTAGAAATAAAACCTAATGTATTGCTTAGGTCAGACCTACAAACCTATACTATTGAGGGTGGGCTATTAGCCGAAATTGGTAAAAAATATTGGTTTGGTACCAATTACCGAAGTCAAGATGCGGTAATTTTATTGGCTGGTGCAAGTCTGATGAGCAATAAAGCATTAAAATTAGGAGTTGCTTATGATTTGGTGGCCGTACAGCAAAACATAAAATCAGCTTCCTCATTTGAAATAATGGCTAGTTATTTGATTGGAAGTAAAAATGTAAGGGCGGCAAAAGCACCTGCTAAAATTCCAATAATTAGGACCCCAAGATATCGTCATTAAGGTAAAAATAAAATTTGGCTTAATTATTGATATTAAGATTTATTGGATTTTATTAAAAAAAAGTATTTTATCCATTGGTAATATAAATTATTGAATAATTTACCTTTGCCATTAAATAAATAATTCAAGAAATTTACAGATTGATTTATTATCGTGTTGAATAGTCGTATATTTACATTTTAATACAAAAAAAATATTTACAATAGAAAATCTTTTTTGAGCCTATTTACGTAATTGTAACATTTATAATCAATTAAGTATACAATAATTATAATTAGGTTCGTTTTATCAAGACAAAAAAGAAAACAAAAGTTTGTATGGATCTTAAAATAAAAGCTAAAAGGGCAGTAATTTATTTCGGTTTAATTATCCCGATTTTTTTACAAGGATGTAGTCTTTTTTCTAAATCAGGTTCTGAAAAAGGCGCCAAATCAAGCAAATCGAATACTTCTTCACGTGTAAATTCTGGAGGAAAAGGAGGCAAAAAAGGTGCTACCAAAAAAGGGAAGGCCGATATTGGGATTTCTAATGGTGAAATTACTGCGACCTCCAGAAAGGGATGGAAGCAAACCACACCTTATGGAATGGTTTTAGTACCTTCAGGGTCATTTATGATGGGCCAAGCGGATGAAGATGTTGCATCCACTCAAATAAACTTAAACAAAAGAGTTACAGTGAGCCAGTTTTATATGGACGATACTGAAATCTCTAATAATGAATATCGTCAATTTGTAAATGCAATGTTTGCAGATTCTGTACAAGTATTGGGCGAAGAGTGGATAACCAAAAATATTTATCCTGATACTACCGTTTGGAAAAATGATTTTACCTATCACAATGGTGATCCTATGACAGAATATTATTTTTCTGCTCCAGCTTTTGATATGTATCCTGTGGTAGGTGTAAGCTGGAAGGGGGCTAAGTATTTTGCCCAATGGCGAACTAATATCTTAAACGAATACCGTTCAACTGAAGGAATGTATCGTTCTCCAAGATTTCGATTACCAACAGAAGCTGAATGGGAATGGGGTGCAAGAGGAGGAAAAGCCACTGCTAAATATCCATGGGGTGGGCCTTATATTGCCAATGGTAAAGGTTGTCTTTTAGCCAATTTTAAACCGCATAGAGGCAATTATGACGCAGATGGTTATGCCTATACTGCTCCAGTAAATCAGTTTGGCCCTAACGATTTCGGATTATACAATATGTCTGGTAATGTATCCGAATGGACAAACGATGCCTATGCCGCCAATGCATCAGTAGTTGCTTGGGATTTAAATCCTGATATGGCCAGTGAAAATGAGCCAAGAAAAATTGTGCGTGGAGGATCATGGAAAGATGTTGCCTATTATTTAGAAACAGGAACAAGAACTTATGAATACGAAGATGCAAAAAGATCATACATTGGCTTTAGATGTGTAATGGACTTTTTGGGTCGGTCGTCAGGCAAAGAATTTAAATAAATAAAAACAAATAAATTAAAGTGAGGATATTCATGATAAAATGTCCTCACTTTTTCATAAAAATTAATCAATTCATAAAACCCCTAAATTTTTAATTCAAAATGGCTGGAAAGAAAAGTGTATTTTTCGATAAAGTTTTACCTACACTTTATTCAGTAGGTGCTGCAGTAGTGATTTTTGGCGCTTGGGCCAAAATTTTACATAAGGATTTTGCAGACATTATGCTTACAATTGGTCTTTTAACAGAGGCTGCAATCTTTTTAACTTTTGCTTTTCAGTCCTATTTTCAAGAAAATGCAGAATATGCTTGGGAAAAAGTTTATCCAGAATTAATGGATGAAAGCCCCGCAGCCCCTAAAAAGTCAAGTGGAGCCAGCCTTACCGCACAAATGGATGCAGCACTTGCCAATGCCAAAATCACACCAGAAACCTTTGACAATTTGCAAAAAGGAATGAAAAGCCTTACAGATTCAGTGGCTAAAATTGGTGACATTACTGATGCTACTGTAGCGACTAATGAATATGCTAAAAATGTAAAAACAGCGGCAGGTTCTATGGTTGAAATGAATAAGGCTTATGGTGTTACCATGAATGCAATGAATGAAATGTCATCAGCAACAACAGATGTAAAAGAATATAAAACACAATTTGCCGAAGTAACTAAGAAAATGGGTGCATTGAATGCTGTGTATGAGCTTGAACTTCAAGATACTAGTAAGCATTTGAAAGCAATGAACGCCTTTTACGGCAATCTTACTGCAGCTATGGAGAATATGTCAGATGCAAGTAAAGATACACAGCAATTTAAAAATGAGTTGGCTAAACTTACTGGTAATTTAACCTCATTAAACGGGGTGTATGGCAGTATGTTATCAGCTATGAAAGGAAATTAATTAGTTGATAATCAACTAATTAAAAATTGAAATTTTATTTAAACTCATTTTTACACCATTAAAGATTTATAAAATGGCAGGATATAAGGAGACTCCCAGGCAGAAAATGATTGGGATGATGTATTTGGTTTTAACGGCTCTACTTGCACTACAAGTGAGTTCGTCTATTCTCCAAAAATTTATGTTACTTAACAATAGTGTCGAGCAAGCAAATGGCTCGGCCAATGAAAAAAACCAGAATTCCATACGTAGCATTAAAGAGGCAGTTGCTAAATCAAGTAATCCTGCACTTTATTCAGATGTATTGGTAAGTGCTGACAAAGTAAGAGAGCTTGCCAATGCAATGGTGGCTGAGTTAGACGGTTTAAAGCAGGATGTCATAACTGCAGGCGGTGGACTCAATGAGCAAGGCAATATTAAAAACTTATCTGAAGAAGAAAAAGTGGCTATGCTAATGGTTGGTGGAAACAAAAACGGAAAAGCTTATGCGTTGAAAAGCAAATTGAATGGCTATGTTGATAATTTGAAAAAATTGGGCGACAAAGGCACTGAATTACTACCACTAGCATTGGATGCAAAAGATGACCCTTCTGGAAAAAATTTCCCAGAACAAAGCTCAAAAGATTTTGCAAATTTCAACTTCGCTCAAACACCAGTTCCAGCAGCCTTGGCTGTTTTAAGTCAGAAACAAGCCGAGGTAAGAAGGTATGAAAATACAATTTTGGATCAGCTAGCTGCAAAAGTAGGTGCAAAAGAAGTGAAGTTTGATAAAATATTTGGTATGGTTTCAGCCAAATCAAATACGGTTGTGGCCGGCACACCTTATGAAGCTGAAATGTTTATCGCTGCTTCTTCCAGTGCAATTATTCCAAGAATGTCGTTTAATGGAGCTGGCTATCCCGTAAAAGATGGTAAAGCTCAAATTAAATTTATTGCCCAAGGAGGTAGTTATGATCAAAACGGATTGTCAAAAAGAACCTACAGTGGTTCTATTTCCTATAATGATCCTTCAGGGGGAGCCAAAACTATTCCAGTTACTGGTGAATATTTTGTAGCAAAACCTACTTATAATATTGAGTCAGGAACCTTGCCTCCTTTGTATTTAGGATGTGCCAACCGTTTAAGTATTCAAAGCGCTGGTTTGGGAGCCTTGTGGAATCCAAACTTTACTGCTGAAGGTGCCGATGTGATACCTAGTGGTGAAAAAGGCAAAATCACTGTAGTCCCTAATTCAGCAAAAGTGGCTTTGAATATCAATAATTCAGGCAATCGATTAGGAACTGAAAACTTTAGAGTACAACGTGTACCCAAACCTGATATTCAACTTTTGGGCAACGGCACTCAAATTGATGATAAACGAGGAGCATCAGCATCCGCATTGAGAACACTAACAGTAAAAGCAATAGCTGACGAAAGTTTCAGAAACTTTAATCCTGATGATGCCCAATTTAGAATTACAGAAATCACTGTTAATTTAGCACGTGGCAATAGGCGTATAGACGGTGTTACTTTACAAGGTGGTGGAAGTATTGCTAGCCTTGCACAACAAGCACAACCCGGTGATCGTTATGTTGTTGAAATAAAAGGTTGCCAAAGAAAAAATTTCAGAGGTGCTGTTGAAAACATCAATCTAGGCAATCCAATTAGGAATATTCCATTGTATTAATTTCATAATAAAAAAAATATGCTTAAAATTCAGAAAATAGTATTTACATTTCTTGCCATTGTAATGGTGTCAGGTGTATTTGCTCAGACCAAGAAAAAAGCAAGTACCAAGAAAAAGCCGAACGTAACCGTTCAAAAGCCAGCTGAGGCTCCTGAAAAAACGGCAGAAAAACCAGCAGTTGTTCCAGAAACAATAGTGCCTCAAAGTACTAATGCCGTACCTATGGCTGAGCGTGAGCAAATCATCATTCCGCCACAATCTAATACTACTAATGAGACTCCAGCTGCAAAAAATTCTGCTTTAAATGGATCTGCAGAAAAGGTAATTGTAGATTCACTATCTGTACATCCGATAGATCCTTCTAATGTATTGTATCGCATCACTAATTGGAGAAGGATGGATTTAAAAGAGAAAATAAATCAGCCTTTTTTCTCAAAAAATACAGAGATAACCAAGTTTTTGATTGAGGGTGTAAAATCGGGAGTATTGACTGCCTATACAAATGATTCAGTAAGTACAGTTCTTTCGCCAGAAGCCTTTAACAAAAATATGCAAATGGAAGACACAGGTGGAGATGGTCTTTCTGAAGAAGAGAAAGCCGCTGGTTTTAGCGACGCTCCTGCCACTGGTACCGACGATGGATGGGGCAATACAAAACCCTCAACAACTACGCCTGCCAAACCTGGTGCAAAGCCAACTGGTGGTGTTGATGATGGGTGGGGAAATGTTACTCCAGCAGGAGCTAGTACTACCGGAGGGGCTACACCAGCTGGTACTCCAGCCGCTTCTCAATCATCTGGAGGTGTAGTTGAATATTTTGCTAGAGATTTAACAATTTTGGAAATCAAAGAAGACTATATCTTTGATAAGCAACGCTCAAGAGCTTATAATAGCATACAAACCATATCGATAGTGATTCCAGCGGAAAAAACTATCAAAGGCTTTGACGTGCCAGTAGCATCATTCAGATACAAAGATTTAGATCAATATTTCCGTAGTAATCCTAAATGTATCTGGTACAACTTTAGGAATATCGCTCAACATAAAAATATGGCAGATGCTTTTGATTTGAGATTGTTCAATGCTAGAATTATCAAACAATCGAACCCTACAGATAGTTTTTTAGTTGATTTATATAAAGG
>JAZKGO010000004.1:0-23072 GCA_040385875.1 Bacteroidota bacterium | reverse complement strand
CCAAGAAGCCCTTACTCCTCCTATTGCGATGATGTGTAATCCCAAATCGATGGGCTTCATCTCTTAGCCTTTGTATTAGTTTTAGAGATTCTGATTTTTTATCGATATATACTGGGATACTGTCTTCAGGTACATAAATCTCTTCTAATCGTTTTGCAATACCAATTAGCGGTATTTTGCCGTATAGTCCGATTGATTTCAATGCATCAGAGGCTGCAGAAAGTTGACCTTTGCCCCCGTCAATAATTATTAAGTCGGGCAATGGGCTTTTCTCTTCCAAAAGTCTTATATATCTGCGAGTTACTACTTCTGTCATTGTAGCGAAATCGTCAGGTCCAATCACTGTTTTAGGTATATAGTGACGGTAATCTTTTTTGGAAGGTTGCCCATCTTTGAAACAGACCATTGCAGAAACAGGATTTGTACCCTGAATATTAGAATTATCAAAACATTCGATATGGCGAGGAACAGTTTTCAATGATAAATCGTTTTTTAATTTAATCAAAACTCGCATTTTTGAATTACCTGCACTTAGCTCATTAGCCTTTTGATCCATCTTTTCTTTTTTGAAGAAAAGTACATTTTTCATTGCTAATTCTACCAGTTTTTTCTTATCGCCAATTTGAGGAATCGTATTTTCAATGCCTAAATCAACTGAAAGGGGGATGTTTGTAATAACCTCCTTGGATTCAGATTTATACAAATCACGCATTTCCCAAACCATCATTGTTAAAATATCATTGTCGGTTTCATCCAATTTCTTTTTTAATTCCATCGTTTCTGATTGAATAATGGCTCCATCGATGATTTTCATAAAATGCATATAAGCCAAGCTATCATCGGTAATGAGAGCAAATACATCCACATCAGATATTTTAGGATTCACTATTGTTGAGCGTATCTGAAACTTTTCTAAAAGCATCAATTTCTCTTTATAAATCTGCGCTTCTTCAAAAGCCATTCTCATGGCCGCTTCATTCATTTTGTTCGTAAAAAATTGCTTTGGAGTATTTTGATTCCCTTTCAAAATAAGCTTTGCTTGTTCCAATTCCGCATTATACTCTACTAAAGTTTGCAAGTTTTCACAAGGACCTTTACAATTTCCCAAATGGTATTCCAAACATATCTTAAATTTGCCTGATAGTATATTGTTTTGTGTTAAGTTGAGATTACAGGTACGAATTGTAAAAAGTTGCTGAATTAACTCCAAAACAGAATTCATTGCTTTTACATTGGAATAGGGACCATAAAAAATCCCTTTTTCAAAGTTTTTTTGCCGAGTGGAATAGATTTTCGAGAAAGGCTCATCACTTACACAGATATAGGGGAAGGATTTGTCGTCCCGAAGTAAAATATTGTACTTGGGTTGATATTCCTTAATTAGGCTATTTTCTAATAAAAGCGCATCAAATTCAGAATTAACGATAGAGAATTCAATTTTACAAATTTGATTTACTAGCCTGATAGTCTTGGTGTTATGCTGGGCCGACTTATTAAAATAGCTTGAAACTCTGCTCTTTAAATTTTTTGCTTTCCCAATATAAATAATGGTATCATTGACATCAAAATAACGATAAACTCCAGGGCTGTCGGGTAAGCGAGCTAATATTGGTTTTGGGTCAAAATGAGCCATGTAATGAGAAAATCTGAATAAATTTGTGAATTAAAAACAAAATTGGTCTTTTAGTTCTTTAAATGAAAATAATTAAGCCTAAAAATATAGTTAATTTTGAAAGAATTTAATCTATTTCATTTTAATAAAACTCACAATTGGTTTTATTCGTATTAGGTTAAGTCACTATTGTCATAGATTTGATTCAATAAAGTTTTAATTACCAATTTTTAACCAAAATATTTTGAAATATAAAGCCGTTTCTTGGGGATTTTTTTTGATTTTATCAACCATTTTTTCAATCATAGCCTGTGTAGATCCTTTTGAAATTGAATATAAAATTGATACTGCAGTCGTAATAATAGAGGCTGTTTTATCTGACGAAGAAGGCAATCAATTTGTATTATTGAAAGAATCTAGAAATAGCCCATCGGGTAAATCCACTTTAATAAAACCTATACAAAAAGCCAAAGTTGAGATAATAGTTGATCAGACAACTAAGATAGTTTATCCAGAGGTTAAGACAGATCCTGGAAGTTATTTGGCCCCAAATGGCTTCAAAGCAGAACCGAATAAAACTTATCAATTGGCTGTAACCCTTGAGACAGGAGAAATTTTTACTTCAAAAATTGAAAAACTGATTAAAGGTTCGGAAATAAAAAAGGTTTATCAGCAACTTGAAATAAAAGGGAAGGCTGGAGACAAAAATTATAAAGTAAATCATAAAATTTTTCTAGATACACAAGACATACCCAATACCAACAACTATTATTTGTGGGAATGGCAACTATATGAAGCTCAAGACGTTTGCCTCACTTGTGAAGCTGGCGAGCGTTATTACCCAGCGCCTATTCTTGGATGTATTAAGGATTTGCCTCCAGCTTTGCGGGGGGTAATTTACGATTATGAATGTTATGGCGGCTGCTGGGAAATACTTCACTCCACAAAAATAAACATTATGTCGGATGAGTTTTCGAAAGGCAATGTAATTGCTGCCAGAGCAATCGCTGATGTGCCTATTTATCGTTTAAATCGAGGAGCTCTCCTGGAAGTCAAACAACAATCGATTAATGAGGAAACTTATCAATATTACAAAATTTTATCTGAGCAGAGCGATCGATCTGGAGGATTGGCTGATACTCCACCAGTTTCATTGATTGGAAATATTTCTAGTAAAAATAACCAAATTGTGGCTGGTTATTTTAGAGTAACTGATGAATCCAAATATCAACATTGGGTAGATCGGTCTGATATACTTGGCACCGATATTAAACCGGTATTTTTAGCTGGCAGAACCCCTAATTTTGAGCCCGCTAGTGATGATTTGCTAAGACCACCATTGGTTGAGTGCAAAAATGGATATAATCGCACAAACAAGAAACCAATCGGTTGGAGAGAATTTGATAATTAGTCAAAATTATATAAGGATAAAATATATTTAAAGAGCTGTTTTAATTAGAATTCATGAAGTTTGAAGTGTTGAAATGGGCCTTTTAAAAATTAATTCTCCTGTATAGACAACTATTTTCTTTATTTTATCGAAATAATAATACCAAGGGTCTAAAAAATTCGTAATTGAAATTTTTAATGCCTAAATTTGAAGCTAGTTTTTGGATATTCCTATTTTAGTCAATTTAAAAGTTTTGAAAAAACATCTACCTGTAAGTAAATTAATCATTTTACTTTTTTTCATTTTATCTATTGCTTCCTGTATTGATCCTTTTGAGTTAAAATATGATTTGAACAAATCCGTAATTATTGTGGATGCTGTATTGTCTGACGAAATCGGAGACCAATTTATAATAGTTAAAGAATCGAAACCCAATCTATCAGGCACAAGTAGTTCAATTATTGCGCTTGAGAAAGCAACAGTTGAAATCCAAGTGAACGGCAGTGAAAAAATGCCATTTACAGAAAGTGCTACCAGCCCTGGAAATTATTTAGGTCCACAAAACTTTAAGGCTGAGCCCAACAAGACCTATCAACTTTTAATTACCACAGCTCAGGGGAAAAAGTTTCAATCAAAAATTGAAAAACTAACCAAAGGTTCTGAAATAAAGAAAATTTATCAAAAATTTGAAGTTTCAGGAAAGTCTATTGATAAAAACTATAAAGCGGTACACAAAATATTTTTAGACACAGAAGACCCAGCTGGGAAAGGCAATAATTATCTGTGGAAATGGCGACTTTTTGAAGCTCAAGAAGTGTGTCGTACTTGCGAACCGCAAGAGCGCTATTATTCAGATCCATTCCCTGGTAGATGTGTTAAAGATTTACCCAATTTTTTGAGAAATACTATTTATGATTATCAATGCAAAGGGAACTGCTGGGAGATACTTCATTCGTTAGAAAACAATGTAATGAATGATGACTTTTCTGATGGTAAAACAATCACCGCCCGTTTGGTTGCTTCTGTGCCATTGTATCAACTCAACGCTGGCGCACTCATTGAAGTTAGGCAGCAGTCTATTGACACAGATGCTTATAAATATATGAAAATATTAATTGATCAAAGCCAAAATTCTGGCGGCTTGGCTGATACACCCCCAGTTTCATTAGTAGGTAATATCACTAGCGCTGATGGTGCTAATGAAACTGTAGCGGGCTATTTTAGGGTCACTGACGAATCAACCTTTCGCTATTGGATAGATAGAACCGATATAGCTGGCTTAGATGTAAGAGCAGTAGGTCTCTTAGGAAGGCCAACTAACCTTGAACCAACAGGAACTGATACTACAAGGCCCCCATTCGCTCCATGTATCAATGGCTATTCACGTACTAACATAAGGCCAGTAGGTTGGCAAGACAGCAAATAAATGCAAAAAATGAAAGCTTATAGAAAACTATTTTTAATTTTAGTTTTATCTTTATTCATCGCTCAGTTAGGCTTTAGTCAGAACTATTTCAGCATCACTGGAATAGTAAGAGATAGCACGGACAATAGTTTTATGCCCAATGCAACCATTAATATTAATTATGGCCAAAAGCTAATGCTTTCAGATGCTGAAGGGAAATTCAAATTTACAGTCAAGCCTGGTGAACTTATTTTAGTGGTCAAATATGTGAATTTTTTACCTTATAGACTGAGAGTAGATGTAAAAGAAAATTTAGATATCAATGTATACCTTAAAGAATTTTCAAGCAATTTAGAGCAAGTAACGGTAAGTACTAAAAGTGCTGATAATAATATAAAAAGACCTTTGATGGGTGTTTCAACATTGAATATTAAGGATCTCAAAAAGATTCCAACTGTTTTAGGCGAAATTGATGTGTTGAGAGGACTTCAAATGCTCCCTGGTGTTACCAGTGTGGGAGAAGCCTCAAATGGGGTAAATGTGAGAGGCGGCACTACTGATCAGAACCTGATGCTTTTAGATGATGCCCCTATTTTTAATCCAACCCATATGTTTGGGCTTTTTTCGGCCTTTCCTTCTGATGCCATTTCTGGTTTTGATTTGTATAAAGGCAATGTACCATCGAAATACGGCGGCAGAGCTGCGGGTGTATTGGATGTATCATTGGCTAACCCCTCCCTTACCAAATCAAAAGCTCAATTTGCTGTTGGAATTGTATCGACTAAAATGTTATTTGATGTTCCAATCATAAAAGATAAACTAGGAATTATGGTAGCTGGTAGATTGGCAATAAATGATTTTCTTTTACCAATTGTGTCGGCAAAATTAGAGGATATCAAAGCCAAGTTTGCGGATGGAACGGCTAAATTATTCTATAAAATAAATAACAAAAATACACTTAGCCTTACTGCCTATAATAGTTATGATTTTGTACAAACAAATATTTTAGGTAGTATTAACAACATCAATTCAACTGCTACTCAGTATGATTATCGAAGC
Source organism: Bacteroidota bacterium (assembly GCA_040385875.1). Taxonomy (GTDB): domain Bacteria; phylum Bacteroidota; class Bacteroidia; order Cytophagales; family Spirosomataceae; genus JANMZR01. Next base: position 17,606 of record JAZKGO010000004.1, on the reverse strand, counting down.
ATGAATCTTTCGGCAAAGTGGCTAAGGGTAATTAATGAACGTGCCAATGTACAATCTGTATTGGTATCTTCAAAATATTCACCTCAAACATTATTGCCAGAGCTCAACTCAGCTAATAAAGTAGTTATTTATCAGGACATTGATTTTAAGCAATTCAAGACCAATATTAATTACAACAAAAATATCCATAATATCGAGGCTGGCTTCGATGCCACTTATTATATCATCAATCCAGGAGAGTTAAAACCAGGGAAAAGTTTGGCTGTTTCCTCCATTATTACACCAAAAGAATATGGTTTTGAACTAGGGGGATTCATTGAAGATCAATTCCAGTTGACTAAAAAACTAACCATATCAGCAGGTGTACGATACTCAAGATATGCCAGCATTGGACCCAATACTTATAGAATCTATGCTGAAAATGAGGAAAAAACTTTACGATCGGTTGTGGATTCTGTTTCATTTGACAAAGGAAAAGTTGCCAAATCATATGGTGGGCTAGAACCAAGGATTGGCCTTAATTATGCAATAGATGATGAAAGTTCAATCAAAATTGGATTCAATACTATGCGCCAATATCTACAGGTAATCTCCAATACGACTACTCCTATCCCTACCAGTCGATGGAAAAGCTCAGATTACAATATTAAGCCTCAAAAAAGCCAATTATATAGTTTTGGGTATTTTAGAAATCTGAATGATAATGTTTTTGAGATTTCAAGCGAAGTTTATTATAAAACAACTGATAATATTTTAGACTATAAGCCAGGAGCCTCATTCCTTTTGCAAAAAAATATTGAAACCGAGTTATTGCAGGGGATCAATAAATCTTATGGAGTTGAGCTGATGTTTTCGAAGAAAAAAGGCGAACTAACTGGCTGGATGAACTATACTTATGCTCGATCTTTGAATAAAGTGCAGGAGGGTACAGGCAATACACAACAAATAAATTATGGAAATTGGTATGCCACCAATTATGATAGACCACATACCGTAAATGCTGCCATTGTGATTAATCAGACCAAAACACATGACTTCTCTTTTAATTTTACCTATTCAACTGGTCGCCCTTTTACGATTCCTAAAGCATTTATTCAAAGCAATGGGGTGTTATATCCTTTTTACACTGAACGAAATAATAGCAGAATACCCGATTATCATCGTTTAGATTTCTCATGGAATATCTACAACCCTGCCAACAAAAACAGGAAGTTTCAAGGCAACTGGAATTTTACAGTTTATAATTTATATGGACGCAAGAATGCCTATTCTGTTTTTATTAGAAGTACCGATAGAGTATCAAATCCATATAAACTTACCGTTTTTGGAGCTCCAATACCTTCCTTAAGCTATAATTTTAAGTTTGAGTAATACCGATCAAATATTTGGCGTTGTACAAAATTTCTATTGAAATGATAAGAATTTTTTCTCTCTTAATTCTAATTGTTTTAATTTATAACTGTAAGCCAAAATCTACTTCGGAAACCTATCAACCCCCTTTACCTTCCAATTTAACTGGTAAAGAACTTGCCCAAACCTATTGTGGCTCTTGTCATTTATACCCCGAGCCTTCACTGCTTGATAGCTTAACTTGGGCACAAGGTGTATTACCAAAAATGCTAGCCCGATTAGGCCTCGAACAAGACTCATTTAAATTATTTGCCAGTTTGGATTTTGAAGAAATTCATACTATTGCCAATTCTGGAATCTATCCAGACCACCCGCAAATTGCTAATGAAGATTGGGCTAAAATAGTGAAATTCTATTTGGAAAATTCACCCAAAATTCCATCTCCTCAGGATGAAAAACCTACTATAAAAAATCACTTAACTGGTTTTAGAATTAAGCAATTAACAGCTGATAAAAATAAAATTCCATCCGTTACATTAGTTAAATTTGATAGCCCAAATAAGAAAATAATCATTGGCTATAGAGGAAGTTCGAATTTTCTGAAAAAGTATGATTTAGACTTTAACCAAACTGATTCAATTCCTTTACCAAGCCCAATTGCTGATATCTATCATTCAAAATTATTATGCATGGGTCAAATGGATCCTAATGATAAAAAAAAAGGGGGGTTACTGATAGAAAATTCTAAAAAAAGCTTAATTGACTCATTGCAAAGACCAGTAAATATGGCTTGGGGCGATTTAAATGGGGATAAAATAGAAGATTATGTGATTTGCCAATTTGGAAATGAACTCGGAAAAGTATCTTGGTTCGATGGCAAAACCAATAAAGAAAACAAGCTAAACGAACTCCCAGGTGCCCGAAATGCAAGTATAAAAGATATCAATAATGATGGATTGCTTGATATCACGGTTTTAATGACACAAGCCAAGGAGCAAATTTTGACCTATATAAATATCGGGAGTATTTCTAACCCCAGATTCGAAGAAAAATCAATTTTGAAATTCCCTCCTGTCTATGGTTCCTCTTATTTTGAATTGGTGGATTTTAACCAAGATGGTTATCAAGATATTCTTTACACAAATGGTGATAACGCTGATCTTTCGATTGTCTTAAAAAAGTATCACGGTATTAGAATATTTCTCAATGATGGAAAGGGGTATTTCACTCAAACTTATTTTTATCCGATGCATGGTGCCTCAAAAGCGATGGCTGCCGACTTTGATTTGGATGGGGATTTAGACATTGCAGCTATCTCATTTTTCACGGATCCAAAACAAGTCCCAAATGAAGGGTTTCTATTATTAAGCAATGAAGGGGACAATACGTCTTTTTCAGTGAGCACTTTTGAGGCTGCTAAAACAGGTAAATGGTTGGTAATGGATATTGCAGACATGGACTCAGATGGCGATAATGACATAATTTTGGGATCATTTAAATTAAAAATGACACGAGAAATTAATCCTACTCTAAAACGCCAAATAGAAGTAATAATATTAGAAAATAAAAAAATATCCTCAAACTGAGACAGATTGAGGATACCGATTCATCCTATAAATTTCTTCTTAATTTATTGTACGATCATTTATTTGAAAATATACACTTTCTAATAAGGGTTTATAGTTTGTATACTTCCATCTGAGTTATATTTTAGTTCCGTAAGTTTTATACTTCTTAGGTGGGTGATTCCCTCCGAAAGACTCGAGTCATGATAAAAAAGGTAGGATTTATCACCAAACTCACAAATGGAATGGTGAGAAGTCCAACCTAAAACTGGGTTAAGTATACGTCCTTGATAGGTAAATGGGCCATAAGGGTTATCACCAATTGCATAACAAATAAAATGTGTGTCGCCCGTAGAATAAGAAAAATAATATTTACCATTACTCCTATGCATCCATGATGCTTCAAAAAAACGACGATCATTATCCCCTGCCAACAATGGATTACCTTTCTCATCAATAATTAGCAATTCTCTTGATTTTTCAGAGAAATGTTTTAAATCATCTGATAGCTTTGCAACTCTTGGGCAAAGTGCTGGTTCATTACCAGATGGTTCTTCATTACCTTCATCAAAGACGTTATTCCTATATTTTTGTAATTGTCCGCCCCAAATTCCCCCAAAATAGATATAATGGCACCCATCGATGTCTTCAAATACTGCTGGGTCAATACTATAACTACCTTCAATTGGCAATGGCTCGGGCGAAAAAGGTCCTGAGGGGGATTCCGATGTAGCGACCCCAATTTGAAATATACCATCAGGTTTTTTTGCTGGAAAAAACAAATAATATTTTCCATTTTTATAAGCCGCATCAGGCGCCCACATTTGTTGGTGCGCCCAAGGCACATCACTTACATGTAAGGCCATACCGTGATCAATCGCCTCACTATGAGGAGTTTCCATTGATAAAATGTGGTAATCTTCCATTGCAAAATGATTGCCGAGATCATCTAACGGTATGCCCGCATCAATATCATGCGAGGGGTAAATATATATTCTTCCCTCAAATAAATGAGCAGACGGATCCGCCGTGTAAATGTGTTTTATAATAGGTTTTGAAATCTCAGTATCAATTAAATCTTTTGTACTATTTTGTGTTACTACTTCTGCCATTTTTTTGTATCAATTTTCCCTTATTTTCTTTAAATCAGATTCGATTTTGACTTCCATTTTTTTATCAATTTCATAGCCAAAAAGCAGCATTGTGCCTATAAAAAATAATAGGCCAGGGTATATACTTATTGACATTTTAATGCCCGAAACTGTACTATCAGTTTGTTTTAATTGCTCAGCTATGTAGCCGTATCTCGAAAGCAAAGCAGCACCCACCGCTCCACCGATGCTTAGACCTACTTTCAAACCAAATATCATTGCCGAAAATATAATGGCAGTAGCTCTGCGTTTGTTTTTCCATTCGGAATAATCCGCTACGTCGGCAATCATTGCCCATAAAAGCGGTATAGTTACACCATAAGTAAAGCCATGAAAAAGCTGGGTAATAAACACTAGGCCAATGGCTTCTTTTGAATAAAAATAAAATAGTACCAGACATATTGCGGAGGCTGAAAGGAAAATTCCAAAAATATTCCTTTTGCCAAACCTATCGGCCAAGGGTTTTGAAAAAAATATTCCAATAATCATTAAAATAATTCCACCGGCATTGAATAAACTATTTGCAGAAGTAGGAGCATCTTCTGGCCATTCAAATTTTCCCAATCCTAAGCTGGTTATTGATTGATTGAGATTTAGAATAAATTGATTAAAACCAATATTTTCCAAAAATTGAGCCTGTGAAGTGGGGTCTAAATAGTACTTAAAATAATAAATATACATACCCCCTTTAAGAGCCAATGTAATAAAAACCAAAATTGTAAGGCCTAAAATTATAAGCCAAGGTTGATTTTTAGTTAAATCAGTTAAATCTTGCTTGATTGAATTAGGCTCATTTTGAGGGGGTAATATTCTTTCTTTAGTTGTTAAAAAAGTAATTAATAGACAGATTACTCCTACAATTGCAAAAAAGAACATAACCTTTTCGAAACCTTCTGCCTTATTACCATGCCCAAGTGAAAGTGCCAACGGCAATAATAGTGATTGAATTATAAATTGAGCCACCATTACGGCCACAAACCTGTAAGACGATAAGCTATTCCTTTCTTTCATATCCCCAGTAATAACCCCACTTAGTGCTGAGTAAGGCAAATTACTGGCGGAATAAATAATCACCAATAGGAAATAGGTGATTAAGGCATAGACAATTTTACCTGTTTCTCCAAAGTTGGGAGTTGAAAATGCAAGTAAAGAAAACACTCCAAATGGAATAGCTGTCCACAAAATCCATGGACGAAATTTACCCCATCGTGTATTTGTCCGATCAGCAAGGATGCCCATTATTACATTAAAAAATGCGCCTAAAAAACCTCCTGTAAAAATAATTATACTGGCTGCCCCAGCTGGTATTTTATACACATCAGTGTAGAAATAAGCCAAAAAGGTCATCAGGGTTTGGAAAATCAAGTTTGCTGCCAAGTCACCCAAACTATAGCCTACTTTTTCGATAATGGATAACTTCATAAATAAATCATTTTCAGAGAAAATATTAATACCGGCTTTGGCTTTGAAAATACAATATACTAATAGTACTTTTTACCATAAGATATTTGATTGCAAATATAATAGAAAAATGAAACTATTTAGTTTTTTTAAAAAGAAATTCTAATATATTTTCTTAGATAAATGAAAAATCTAAATTTTTACATTTCGAATGTGAATCCTTTTTCGAGAAGTTTATTATAGACATTTTCATCAAACCTATATAAGGATGCTGCTCTATGGGAAACGTCCGATTGCTTTAAGCCTGTGGCTACCAAAAGGTTCATTTTTAAAAACTTTTTTCTAAAGTTTGATTTATCAAGCTTTTGGTTCAGAATAGCCTCATAGAGTTCTAAAAGCTGTAATAAGGTAAAATGGTCTGGCAATAAATTAAAGCCAATTGGCTCATGCTGAATTTTATGTCTTAAAAATGTAAAACATTCTTCAAAAATTACTTTATGATCAAATGCGATTTTAGGCAAGCTATTAACATTAAACCAAGTTACATCCGCTTCAGTAGGACCAGCATGGAGTTCAAAATTATTTATATTTACCAAAGCGTAGTAGGCAATAGTAATCACTCTCCTATCTGGAAAGCGATCCACGTTTCCAAATGATTTAAATTGTTCCAAATAGATATTTTCAATAGAGGTTTGGGAGGAAAGAATTCTAATCGCAGCGTCATCCACACTTTCGTTGTATTTAATCCAACTACCAGGCAAAGCCCATTGTCCAATCGTTGGTCCTATACCATGCTTGACCAAGAGTACAAATAATTCAGATTCCTTAAAACCAAATATTATGCAATCTATTGAGAGTACATCAATTACTTCTTCAGAAAATTTCAAATCAAAAAAATTAGCTTTAGTTATTCATTCAACAAAGTAAACAATCAATTTTTGAAAACTATAATAAATTATCATTTTAAAAGAAAATATTGAAGCATTTTCCGAAATAATTTGGAATGATTTCCCTATTTATCAAAAAAACAACTATTAAAAATACATAATTATTCTAATCTGTGATATAATTTTTCTTTGCATTTCTTGAGCAAAATAATATTATTTAAATATAATATTAAATTTATTTGCTTTTTCGGATTACTATTTTTAATCTTGTAGTGTATTTTACCATAAGCCGAATTCGTAATATTTCAATTTAATTTTTCAACCATTTTAACTTACAATCAACTATGAAAAAAAATTATTCAAATCCTATTAGGGGAGTCCTAATTGTGTGTATGATGATGCTCATGGCTACTTTTACTTTTGCCCAAAACAGAATTACGGGCAAAATAAGTGATGGTGCCGGAAATGGCATCCCAGGTGCCACAGTATTAGTAAAAGGCACAAATGTTGGCACCACATCAGATGCTACAGGTAATTTTGCCATTAATGCCGCTCAAAACAATACGTTAACTATTAGTTCGATTGGCTTTAAAACTCAAGAAATAGCAATTGGAAACCGCTCAGTGGTGAATCTTACTTTGGAAGATGATGCTGCTGCTTTAGCTGAAGTGGTAGTAACTGGATATCAGCAATTGCGTAAAAAGGATATTACTGGTGCTGCAACTATCGTAGAAACAGGTAGCTTGAAAGCAATAAAGTCTACTTCTTTTACACAAAATTTGGCAGGTAGAGCAGCTGGAGTTACAGTATCTTCTTCAGGTGCACCTGGCGATGCCACCAACGTGCGTATTCGTGGTATTTCATCTTTTACAAACAACGACCCTCTATATATAATTGATGGCGTGCCTGTTAAGGACCAATATCAAAATACAATTAACCCTGAAGATATTGAAAGTATGCAAATATTGAAAGATGCGGCAATGGCTTCAATCTATGGCTCACGTGCCAACAATGGTGTAATTGTAATTACCACTAAAAAAGGTAAATCAGGAAAAGCTAAATTAAGCTATAATGGCTCTGTGGGTGTAGTAAACTCAGTAAAAGGGTATGACGAAGTGCTAAACACTAGCTCAAGCGTATACGCACAGGCAATGAAAAAGAAATTTCCTGACGAATCTACTGCATGGTATGCCAACCCAAGTGCACTACCAAAATATATTCAACCTTTTGGTAATACGGTTGATGAAAATACTTATGATATTTTGAACAATCAAATATCATTAACTAGCCAACCAGGTACAAACTGGTGGGAAACAATGTCACGAACAGGCAAAATGACAGATCATAACCTTAACTTATCAGGTGGAAATGAATTTGCAACCTTCAATATTTCAGCGGGTTACCTTCATCAAGACGGTGTTTTTATTCATAACTATTTTGATAGAGGTACTATCAGGGCCAATTCTAGCTTTAAAGTTTCTAACAAATTGCGTGTTGGTGAAAACATGATGTACGCTGGAAACTGGGGTGTTGGACTTGGAGGCGCTGGAGGAAGTAATAACGAGCAAGGCGTATTAGGTAGTTTGTTAAAAGCTACTCCTGTTGTACCACAATATGATATTAAAGGCAATCCAGGTGGTCACTTAACCGCTTCTACTGGTAATTTTACCAATCCAGATCAAATATTAAGAAATAATAGAAATAACACCAATAAATACAACCGATTATTAGGAAATATTTATGCTGAGTTAGATGTAATTTCTGGCCTAACAGTAAGAACTAGTTTTGGTGGTGATTTTGGAAATGGATTCAGTCGTCGATTTTCATACCCTGAGCCGTACCGTGTAGAAGGTAATAAAACCAATAATAATTTTAATGAGAACTGGAACAATACATTCACTTGGACTTGGACTAATACTGCCCAATACAATAAAACATTTGCTCAAAAACATGTAATTGGTGTTTTGGTTGGTCAGGAAGCAGTTGCCAATAAAAACCGCAATATAAGTGGTACAATTTCAAATTACTTCACTGAAGATATCAATGCTTGGTATTTGCAAACCGCTTTGGCCGATCCAGGTTCTCGATCTATTAATTCAAGCGGAAGCGAATCTAAATTAGCTTCTTATTTTGGTAAAATAGATTATACATTTGACGACAAATATTTAATAAGTGCTACTGTACGCCAAGACGGTTCATCAAAATTCTTGTCTGATGAACGCTATGGTATATTCCCCGCTGTATCAGCTGGTTGGAGAATCTCTCAAGAATCATTCATGAAAGATCTTTCGTGGCTGTCTGATTTGAAAATCAGAGGTAGTTATGGCATAATGGGCAACCAAGATATACGTAATTATAACTTCTCAGATATTTACGGAGGTGGTGTGGGTAGCACATTTTATGATATTAATGGTCAAAACGGTGGTGTAGCGACTGGATATGCCCTTACTAGTCGTGGCAATGCCAAAACTAAGTGGGAGCAAGCAGCTTCTATAAACTTTGGTGTAGATGCAGCATTGTTAAACAATTCATTAACAGTAGTGCTAGATATTTATAATCGTAAAACAATTGACCTTTTATATAACCCTCCTGTACCAGGTACTGCGGGTGCTGCTCAAGCACCTACCATCAACGTGGGTGAAATGGAAAATAAAGGTTTTGATTTAGGTTTGAGCTATAGAAAAGTGATCACAAAAGATTTATCATTTAATACTAGTTTAAACATTTCTCAATACAAAAACAAGATTGTAAAAGTATCAGATAATGGAAATGAATTCGTTTCTAATGGTAACCTTACCGAGCGTTTTCCTCAAACTTCAAGCGTATTTATTAACCGTGTTGGTTATCCAATCTCTTCATTCCAAGGTTTTATTGTGGAAGGTTTGATTGCCAACGAAGCGGATAGAGCTAAGCACACAGGCACAGGAGCAGCTTATATTGGTGGTTTGAAATTCAAAGATGTTAATGGGGACGGTAAAATAGATCAAAGCGACAATGCGATTATCGGCAACCCGCATCCCGACTTCACAGCGGGTTTGAACTTAGGCGTTACTTACAAAAACTTTGATGTGAATGCCTTCTTATTTGGCTCATTTGGAAACGACATTTTCAATGCAACATTGATTCAATCGTACTTTATGAACTTTAATTCAAATGTAATTAAGGACATTTTAGAGAAAGAAGGTACAGGTAATTATCCTAAAATCAATGGTCTAGATGCAAGTAGCCGTAGTGCTTCTACTTTCTATGTTGAAGACGGCTCATACGTTCGTCTAGGTAATTTGCAATTGGGCTTAAAAATTCCTAAATCGTTTACTAGTAAATTAGGTCTGTCTGGTGCAAGAGTGTATTTACAAGGTCAAAACCTATTCACAATTACCAAATATACAGGTGTTGACCCAGCTGTGTCTAATGCAAATATTGGTAATGCTGGCAATGTAAATGACCAGGTAACTGGGTATGATAATGGTAATTATCCTGCAAATAAAATAATGACGTTGGGCATTAATTTAGAATTTTAACCTTCGACTTACATAAGGTTGCATGCCAATTTCCGGATGATAACCTTGAGTAAATGATACATAAAATTTTAATTTTTAAAATATAAGAAAATGACAAAAAATATAAAAATCACAATTGCAGCAATATTCCTGATTGGAGCTGTGTTTGCATGTAAAGATTCCTTTTTGGATACACCTCCTCAAGCGGCACTTTCAAATACTTTACTTGCCTCCGGCAAAAATGGTGTAAATGCAACTTTAATTTCTGCCTATAAAAGCCTTGTTGGCTGGACGGGCAACTGGAATGAGGCGGCTTGGGGAACAGCCCCATCAAATTGGACATTTAACTCTGCTTCTGATGACGCCCACAAAGGTTCAGAACCTGGCGATTTGGATGATGTTTTAACTTTCGAATTGTACCAGTGGAATCCCACTAATGGAATCATTAGATCTAAATGGGTAGCAACCTATGAAGGTATCGTTCGTTCAAACTCCGCTATCAATACTGCCAAGGAATATTTAAAAACTAATCCGGGAGAAAAAGTTTATGCAGATGATATTATTGGCCAAGCAATATTTTTACGTGCCTTTTATCATTTTGAAGGCTATAAAATGTGGAAAAATATACCCTATTATTACGAGACAGATACTGACTTTCAAAAGCCAAATGATCAAGCAGTCCTTCCTCTGATAATCAAGGATTTGGAAGCTTCAATACCTCTATTACCTGCAAATAAAACTGCAACAGGGCGAGCTGATAAAACTATTGCAACAGCTTATTTAGGAAAAGCTAAATTATATGGTGGAGATTTCGCTGGTGCAAAAGCAGCTTTTGATGCTGTAATTTCTTCTGGGAAATATGGTTTGGCGGAATGTTTTTATGATAATTTCTCGGTACCAGGTGACAACAACAAGGAATCTGTGTTTGCAGTACAAAACTCGGTAAACGATGGTGATGGTGATGGTGGTAATGCAAACTTTGGGGAGCGTTTGGCAATGCCTCACGGCTCTAGCCCATTTGGCTGCTGCGGTTTCAAAAACCCTACTTATGACCTTGCCTATGCATACAAAGTTGATGCAGACGGCCTACCAATTTCTGTTGATGGGTCAACCTTGAAAAGAATTGAAGCTGGTGCATCTGATTTGCTGGATCCTCGATTGGACTACACAATGGGTCGCACAGACGTGCCTTACCTTGACTGGGGTACCCAGAAAAATGATTGGATTCGTGGCTCGGGCTATGCTGGATGGTACACTCCAAAGAAAAATTCACATGCAAAAGGTGATGCCTCATTATCAGGCTCTTGGGCTGGTGCGCAGCTTTCTAACCTAAACGTAGAGCTTTTGAGATATGCTGACATATTGTTAATGGCAGCAGAAGCCGAAGTTGAAGTAGGATCATTGGCAAAAGCACAAGAATATGTAAACATGATTCGAAAGCGTGCGGGCAACTGTGCACAAGGAGCAGGCAACAATATCAAAGTGCCAATTGATGCTGCTGAAATTACTTGGGCAAAATATAAAGTGGGTACTTACAATGCACCATGGACAAATAAAGATGCGGCTCGTGCTGCTGTTCGCAATGAGCGTCGTTTAGAATTGGCTCTTGAAGGACACCGTTTGTATGATCTTCAGCGATGGGGTAATTTGGTTGATGTTATCAGCAAATTCCATGCTCGTGAAAAAGTATTGGTTCCGGTAATGGCCAATGCTGCGGCACCATCAGCTAAAAATCTAATGTATCCACTTCCAACCTCTGAAATTGATCGCTCAGGAGGTAAGTTGAAACAAAATTCAGGATTTTAATTAAAAAAATCCTATTAAAAGGGGAACTTCGGTTCCCCTTTTTTGCTTTAAAGAATTCAATAAATCAAACCACAAACCTCCTTAATACAAATTTTGATTAATTTTGCTTATACCCTATTCAAAAAACCATCCGATGAATTCATCAATTGTTCATAGATATATTTCAATCCTTTCAATTTTTATCTTTTTCATTTCTTGTAAAAAAGAATCGAATTCTAAAAAGAGTGAGTTGACGGATTTATATGCTTTTGACTTAATCAACTCAGCCGATTCAGGAATTGATTTTATCAACAATGTTGAAAATCAGGAAGATTTTAATGTGCTTTCTTATCGAAATTACTATAATGGTGGCGGAGTGGCCATTGGGGATATTAACAACGATGGGCTGAATGATATTTATTTCACGGTCAATCTTACAGATAACAAATTATATCTGAATAAGGGTGATTTAAAATTCGAAGATGTATCCAAATCAGCAGGAGTAACTGGCAAAAAATCATGGGCAACAGGGGTTACAATGGCCGACGTAAATGCAGATGGTTTTTTAGATATTTATGTTTGCTATTCTGGTGAAATGAGGGGCAGTAATAAAGAAAATGAATTGTTCATCAATTTAGGCGTAACAAATGGCTCAGTTCCAAAATTTAAAGAAGCTGCCAAAGAATATGGATTAAATGACGCCGGGCTGAGCACTCATGCCAGCTTTTTTGATTATGACTTAGATGGCGACTTAGATTGTTATGTACTGAACAACAGCTACAAAGATCCTGAAAGAATTTCATTATTTAAACGAGATCGATTTGAATTGGGAGCAGAAGGTGGAGACAGATTGTATCAAAATGATGGAAAAGGTCATTTCTCTGATGTAACAAAGGAATCAGGTATTTTTTCTTCCAATATTGGTTTTGGATTAGGAATTTCCGTTGGCGATGTGAACAATGATTTTTGGCCAGATATTTATATTTCAAACGATTTTTGGGAAAGAGATTATCTTTATATTAACAATAAGAATGGCACTTTTGCTGAGCAATTGACAGATAGAATGAGCTACACCTCAGTATCAAGCATGGGTTCTGATATTGCAGATATTAATAACGATGGCAATCTGGATATATTTAGTACAGATATGCTACCACCTGATAATTATAGATTAAAAGCAGCCACCAAATTTGATGATTATTATTTAGAAGATATCAAATTCAAAAACAGTTATTTCCATCAATTTGTCCAAAATTGTCTCCACATTAATCGAGGTGATGCTACCTTTCAAGAGACCGCTTTTTATTCTGGAGTCGCCGCCACAGATTGGAGTTGGGGAGCCTTAATTTTTGACATGAATTTAGATGGGCAAAAAGATTTATTCGTTTCAAATGGCGTCTATCATGATATCACCAATTCAGATTTTGTGGATTTCATTGCTGATAAAGACAATATTAAACAGGTAATTGAAGAAAAGGGGAGGTATGATTTTCGTGATTTCGAAAAGTTTTTGCCTCATAACAAAAGAAAAAATTATGCTTATATCAACAAAACCAATTTGCAGTTCGAAAATGCTGCCTCCATTTTAAACCTTGATCAAGAAAGTTACAGTAATGGGTCGGCTTATGGTGATTTGGATAACGATGGCGATTATGATTTAGTGGTAAATAATGTAAATATGGAGGCATTTGTTTACAAAAATAATGCGGTCGAAAACAACCAAAATTTTCTAAAAATAAAACTGAATGGTCAGAAATTAAACAAAAAAGGTATTGGAGCAACCATTACCATTTTCAATAATGACGGAATCCAAAAAAATCAAGTGATGATGGCCAGAGGCTTTCAAAGTTCGGTTGACCCAGATTTGATTTTTGGATTGGGGAAAAAATCAACTATTGACTCATTAATCATTGTTTGGCCAGACAGAAAATACGAAACATTGAAAAATATTAAGACTAATCAAAGTTTAAATATTGACTATTCCAATGCGAGAGGAATTTTCGAAAACAAAAAAGAAGAAGAGCCCATTTTTGAAGAAAAATCTGAGTCAATAATTATTGGTGGAGCCACCCATGCTGAAAATATTTACAATGATTTTGATACCGATCGACTTATCCCTCATATGCTTTCGAACGAAGGCCCAAAAATTATCAAAGGCGATGTAAACAAAGATGGTAAAGAGGATTTTTTGTTACTTGGCGGGAGCGGTTCGGCTAGCCAACTTTTTATCAATCAAGGGGCGAAATTTGTTAAATCAATTCAACAAGCTTTTGAAAATGATAAAAAATCAGAAGGAATTTCTGGCGCATTTTTCGATGCTGACAAAGACGGGGATCTGGACCTTCTAATCGGAACTGGAGGCAATGAATATAAAAATGGAATCGAGTCATTTGCCTCTCTTTATTATCTGAATGATGGCAAGGGCAATTTTCAAAGGGAATTAATAAAAGCCCCCCTTGCAAAAGGTCAAATAGGCTGTGTGAAACCCTATGATATGGATAAGGATGGTGACCTTGACTTGTTTTTAGGAGGTCGTGCAATTCCTGGAGTTTATGGACTTACACCTCGAAGCTTTATGTTTGAAAACGACGGTAATGGTCATTGGACAGACGTTACGAATGAATTTACAGGCCCTATAGGAATGGTGACTGACGCCATTTGGACAGATGTAAACAATGACACTTGGGCCGATTTGATAGTGGTGGGCGAATGGATGCCCATCACAGTTTTTCTCAATAATAATGGAGAATTAATAGCTGGAAACCCACTAGCAAATAGCAATGGGTGGTGGACAAGGATAAAAGCACATGACCTGGATGAGGACGGAGACCTCGATTTTTTGGTAGGCAACTGGGGTGAAAATATGAAAATAAAAGCGTCAGTTGAAAGACCCCTCTCATTATATATCAGTGACTTCGATGATAATAAGCGCCCCGATGCAATTATGGAATGGTATCCATTTGAAGAACAAAAACCCTATCCATTTGCTAGCAAACAGGATATCACCGCTCAAATGCCATTTTTGAAAAAACAAATTTTAAAATACGGTGACTATGCGGAAAAACAAGTATCAGACCTCTTTCCTAAATCAATTTTCGAAAAAGCACAAAAGAAAATAGTCAACAATTTTCAAACTTCAGTGATTTGGAACAATGGAACAAACTTTGATTTAAAACCTTTTAATGTAGAAGCCCAAATGGCCCCAGTTTTTGCGATTGAAATAGCAGACTTAGATGGCGATAATCAAAAAGATATCTATTTAGGAGGAAACTTCTATAAACTTAAACCTGAAATCGGCAGGCATGATGGTTTCAATGGTGGCTATTTTAAGGGTTTAGGCAATGGGAAATACACTTATATCTCCTCAAAAAAATCTGGAATTTTTGTCTCTGGTGAAGTGAGAGACTCACAAATAATTGATGAAAAATTGTTTGTGTCAGGCAACAATAGCAGAGTACAAATCTTTTGCAAAAAATAATTGAAATTTATTGAGCTTTAAAAATTATGAAATACAAGGAAATTATATACTAAATTGATTTTTGACTATTTCTAATGAATCAATCTTTCCATCAAAATGTTTTTTACGAAAAGTAGAAATGCTTTATCAAAGTCAGTGAAATTAATCAATTCAAGCAATATTTATTAAAATTTATTTTTATAATAAATTAAAGAAATATTTGGAATTAAATTTTAAAACCGCTTATTTTGGGGGTAATTAAGCTGTATAGTCAGGTCTCCGTGTCTTATATCAATTCAGAATTATAGGATTTTTTAAAGAATTTATGATATTAAATAATATTGTAAATGACTTCTTTTGCAAAAAAAACTTAAAATAATGAAACGTTATAACACTAAGAGTCAATCATATAGCTATATCAAATACTGTAATAGTTCTATTATTGCAGAACCACAAAAAATGTAATTTATCTACCTTTTATTTAAACAAAACAACTATGAAAAAAAGTTACTCAATTCCAATCAGGGGAGTCCTGATTATGTGTGTGATGGTGCTCGTGGCTACTTTTACCTTTGCCCAAGGCAGATTAACAGGAAAAATTTCTGATAGTGCTGGCAATGGCGTACCAGGTGTGAGTATATTAGTAAAGGGCACTAAAACAGGTGCCACAACAGATGCTAATGGTAATTATTCAGTAAATGCTGGTGCAAATAGTACTTTGGTAGTTAGCTCAATTGGTTTTAAAACTAAAGAAATTGGAGTAGGCAACCAATCGTCATTGAATATTACAATGGATGATGATGCCTCAACTTTTGACGAAGTTGTAGTAACTGGTTATACAGTTGACAAGCGTCGTGACGCAACTGGTGCAGTATCCATTGTAAAAGCTAAAGATTTAGCGATTCGTCCTACTGGAAACATCGAAAACCAATTACAAGGTCGTGTTGCAGGTCTTACAGTTATTGCCAATGGGCAGCCTGGATCTAACTCACAAGTACGTGTTCGTGGTTTTGGTGCTTTTGGTGGTAATGAGCCTCTAATTGTAGTGGATGGAGTACCAGTAGGAAGTTCAAATTTTTTGAACCCAGATGACATTGAATCAGTGACAGTATTGAAAGATGCTTCTACTGCCTCTATCTATGGAGCTCGTGCTGCCAACGGTGTAATTGTATATACCACTAAAAAAGGTAAAAAAGGAGCTAAAAAATTAGATGTTTCATATGATGGTCTTTATGGTGTAACTAACCCTGGTCCTGGTCAAGCGATGATGAATCCTACTGACTTCGCTACTTGGACTTGGAATGCAAAACGTAATTCAGGTGAAGCATTTGGTCACCCTCAATTTGGCTCTGGTGCCACTCCAGTGATTCCTGACTATCTTTCAGTAGGTCCTAATGCAGGTGTAATTGGATCTGTTGATTTAGCTGCAGAAAAATTGAAGTACAACGTTAACCCAGCTGCAGGAGGTATTTATCAGGTTACCAAAGCTAATAAGCAAGGTACTGACTGGTATGATGCCATCACAAGAGAGGCTCCGGTGCAACGTCATTCTATTGGTTTTAGCGGAGGTGGTGAGAATAGCCGTTTTTATGTAAACATTGGTTTACAAGATCAAAAAGGTATTTTGCTTACTAACTCTTTCAAAAGATACAGTATGAGGGTTAATACAGAATTCAATATTCTGAAAAACCTTCGTATGGGTGAAAATCTTTCATTAGCGTTTATTCAAAATCTTGGACAAGGCGGTGGTGCTGGTGGTCAAGGAGTTGCTGCTGACGAAAATGATATCCTTCAAGCGTTCCGTATGCCATCAATTATCCCTGTTTATGATGAATTTGGTGGTTATGCAGGTACAGCTTCAAAAGGATTTAACAACCCTCGTAACCCTGTAGCTAACCAAAATGGTAACATAAACAATCGCAGCTTCAACGGTGTAGCCAATGGTAATGTTTACTTAGAATTGGATCCAATTCCAGGATTGACTCTTCGTACCTCATTAGGTGGTGCTTATAATAACTCTTACAACTGGGGCTATACTAGATTACAGTATGAAAACTCAGAAAATAACTCGGCATTTGGATATAATGAAGGGGGTGGATTCTCTCTGGCATGGACTTTGACCAATACTGCTAACTATAAAAAAGCATTTGGCAAACACGGAATTGAGTTATTAGCAGGACAAGAGGCTTTGAATACAGGTGCTGGTCGTAACATGAACGCATCAGGTTTGAATCCTTTCTCAACCGATTTGGATTATATTACAATCTCAACCTTGGGTTCACGTAACCAGCCTGGTTCAAATTTATTTAGAGGGGTGAATTTTTATTCACTATTTGGTAGAGCTATCTACAACTTTAATGATAAATACATGGTTACGGGTGTTATCCGTCGTGATGGTTCTTCTCGTTTTGGTATCAACAGTCGTTATGGTGTATTCCCTGCGGTTTCTGCTGCGTGGAGAGTTTCATCTGAGTCTTTCATGAAAAGCTTACCTTGGGTACAAGATTTGA
>JAZKGO010000003.1:0-3694 GCA_040385875.1 Bacteroidota bacterium | reverse complement strand
AAAGAACTAAAACATATATAAGTAAAACACTGTTCGTCCATACTGCATTGGTATTAAACATTGATTGTTTAGTCTTCATGTAAAAGAATTTAGTCCTATCTATTAAAACTTATTGAATGTAATGTATAAATTTTAAATGAAACTGCCAACGTTCTGCATTGCCGCAGGTGGGGATTTTGAAAATCGTCTGCCTGGTGGCAATGATGAAAAATAAATGTGATTATAAAATTATCGAAAAGTTTATTAGAACGAGTCAGGCCCCAAACCAAAGCTGATGGCGATTTGTAGCCAGAGTTACAACGTCAACATCCTGCCAAACTTTTGCAAAACCAATGTTGTGTGCCGTTTTGTTAAAAGTCCTGTCTACCTTTTTGGCATGATTTATATTAATATCTATTTTGTTTTTAATTTGGTCATAAAAAATCCAACAAGTAAAAAGACAAATCCAATCGAGAAAACAAAAAGGTTGGCATCAATGTTGGAAAAAATTGGCGGAACACCATTTGGGTCTGATAATGCACCGCCGTACAAATGTGTTATTGTGGCATTTGAAAGGAAACCGCCTAAAACGATAAGTCCCAAAATGAATGAAATTTTAATTGAAAATCCTTTTTCAGTATTCTTTGACCATAAAAGATAAAGTCCTAAAAGCGAAAGACCAAATGTTATAATTACTTGCCAAACCACATGAAATTTGGCGTGTCCTAGCCATAGCGGATTTTCTGCGTGAGTTTGATTAAAGTCAGCAAATGGTGGTACAAAACCATAAATCATGGTTGCCATTGTCATTAATACTTTTCCTACAGATTGTTTTGTTGTTGCCATTTTTGTCTAAGATTAAAATTGTTAGTGAGACTGATTGTTTTTTGTTTATTAATCTAATTTCCAACGTTGTTGGCTTGAAATGTCGCAATTAAATGGCACACAACACTCTTATTTACAAAAGTTTTGTCGTAGTTTTCGTATTAATTTGTACTATATTGCTAAAATAAATAATTATTTCAGTAAAATTAAGTGGTGTAGTACTTTTTGTATTGTTGGCATTAATAATGCTAAATCTAAACAATAGTTTTCTATTTGATATTTTCTGGCTTCATTATTCTGCTTTCAAATCAAATATTTTATCCATTAAAAGCCACTTTTCCCCTGATTTGGCCATTGGCAAAGCTTGCTGGTATTTCCACATGAGGTTTTCCCATTCTTGCACTTTTGGATTTTCAGCATCCATTTTAGCTTTCTCATGAAATGAAAAATCGTCAGTTACCTCCATAATCATAAATAGCCGATTCCCTATTCGATAAATCTCCATGCTATCAATGCCTGATTCAACTATACTTTTATGAATTTCAGGCCAAATTTTCACATGATGCTGTTCGTATTCAGCAATCATTTTGGGGTCGTCAACTAAATCCAGTGCTAGGCAATATCTTTCCATATTAAACTTGAGTTTTCACCTGATGCCCTTTCCATCCGAAATAAAATACAACAAAAAAGCATAAGAGTGGCACATAATAGCCCAATTGGATATTATCGTTTGAGCTATCGATAATTTTACCCATGATTACCGGAAAAATTGCCCCACCAATAATGGCCATCACAATTAAGGAAGAAGCAGGTTTGGTGTTTTCGGCCATGCCAACAATTCCCAATGAAAATATGGTTGGAAACATAATAGACATAAAAAAGCCCAAACCTCCCAATGCCAACACCACATATTGCCCTTCTGCATAAATAGAAACCAAACTAAGTACTAAACATAAAACTGAATAAATAGTCAGTAGCTTGGCTGGTTGGATATAATTCATTAAAAATGTACCTATAAACCGGCCGCCCATAAACAAAAGCCCGTAAACACCCAAATAATAGCCAGCGGTCTTTTCATCCACTCCCCCACCCACAATGGCCATTCTTACAAAAAAACTGGTGACACATACTTGAGCACCCACATAAAAAAACTGCGTAATTACCGCCCAAACTAAATGCTTATGTTGGAGAGCCGAGGCAATCCCACCTTCCGATTTACCTTCCTCCTCCTCTTTAAATTCCGGAAATTTTACAATCAAAAAAAGCACTGCAACTACCACCAAAAATATTCCTAATAACATATAGGGCATTTTTACAGAAGCGGCTTCGCTGGTCAGGTAGCCCAATTTTTCAGCCTCGGGCATCATAGTCATTTCACTAGAGCTGTATTCTTTACCAGATAAAATAAAAATGGTGCCTATTAAGGGGGCAATAAAAGCAGCTAAACCATTGAATGATTGAGCTAAATTGAGTCGTGTAGTGGCCGATTCAGGCACGCCCAATTTGGTAGCATAAGGATTGGCAGCTGTTTCCAGAATGGTCAAACCACAACCAATGATAAATAAACCCAATAAAAATATTTCATAGATTCTAGAATTGGCTGCAGGAATAAACAAAAAGGCACCCAAACTAAATACTAGCAAGCCAGTAATAATTCCCTTTTTATAGCCAAATTTTTTCAAGATAATTCCTGAAGGAATGGCCGCTAAAAAGTAGGCTAAATAAACGGCAGTATCCACAAAAGTAGATTGCATATTACTCAGCTGCAATGCTTTACGCAAATGTGGAATTAAGATACCATTCAGATTGTTTGAAATTCCCCAGAGGAAAAACAGACTGGTAACTAGTATAAATGGGATAAGATAATTGGGTTTTGAGGATTTCATTTTGGGTTGTTTATTTATTTTTTTCTAAAGCAAGGACCGATCTAAATGCACATAGCCACCATCGACGTGAATAAGCTGGCCAGTGGTATGGCTTGATTTTTCAGAAAGTAAAAAAGCGGCCATATTGGCAAGTTCTTCAGCGGTAGTCATACGATTACCCAAAGGAATTTTACTATTGATTTTCTCGAGTGTAGCTTCCGGATTTGGTAAGGTTTGAATCCATTTTTCATACAATGGGGTAAAACATTCGGCCACTATAATTGCATTCACTCTTATATTATATTTCAATAATTCTACAGCCCATTCTCTAGTGAGTGCATTTCTTCCACCATTCGCTGCGGCATAAGCCGACGTACCTCCTTGGCCTGTTTCAGCAGTTTTTGAGCTGATATTCACAATACTTCCGCCAGATTTTTTGAGCTCAGGCAATGCATATTGAGCCATTAAATAATAGTGAACCACATTTTTATGAAGGGAGGCCATAAAAGCTTCATAACTACCATTTTCCAAACCTACCCCGTCGTTTACTCCCGCATTGTTAACAAGCCCATCTATTCTTCCAAACTCTTTGACCACCTCCGCAATCGCCTTTTTGCATTCCAAAGGATCGCTTAGCTCTGCCACAATTTGGAAGCCTTTACCTGACAATTCACCCAAAGTTTTTAGATTATCCTCCAAGTTTCTCCCCACAATAATTGGAATAGCTCCTTCGTCTGACAATACTTTCACTATGCCTTCACCAATTCCTTTGGCACCACCAGTTACTATGATTATTTTATCCTTTAATTTTAAATCCATTATTTATTTTATTAAAAATTAATCAATACTAATCAATGCTTTTATTACCCTGTTGGCTGGGTCAAGCCAAGAAGAAAAATGATCTTTAACCTGCTCAAAATCAACCCGATGGGTAATATAATTTTGCGGATTTACTAAACCGTTTTTGATACACTCAATTACATATTCAAAATCAGCACGAACGGCATTACGACTGCTCATTAAAG
>JAZKGO010000002.1:0-7411 GCA_040385875.1 Bacteroidota bacterium | reverse complement strand
AATGCAAGTAATAGTATTTGTTGTAATATTTATTTTTATTTTATATTTTTTATTTAGAAATAAATCAAAATCTATTGCTGATTATATTCCAAATAAGGAAAGTTTTTCAGATGAAAATAATCCAAAAAAAAAGGAGAATCACGTGAATGTGCCAAATACTGAGCCTGTAATAGATAAAAATATAAAAAGACTAAGTGATAAATGGCTTGATAATAAAGTAAAAGAAATTATTGAATATAAGTCGGTGATTAATTTACTTAGTGAAACTGCTATAAATCAAATTGGTTATAGTAAATTATTGAATTGCTTTGAATGGCAATTTAAACGTTTTAAAGTTCTTGTTAGGGATAACTTTATTTGTCAAGGTTGTGGTAAAGTAGATAATAGGCATCATGTTCATCATAAATATTATTTGAAAGGTGCATTGCCTTGGGAGATTGATGATACAGCACTTGTGTCACTTTGTAAAAGTTGTCATTTTAATCTTCACGAAAGAGAAAGTATTTATGTTTATGAAAAAGTTGGGACTCAATTAAAATTAGCAAATTATCCCAATACAAAATGTTGGAAATGTTATGGAACGGGATATTTGAGACAATATACACATGTTGAAAATGGTATTTGTTTTGCTTGTTTTGGAGATGTTATTTCTAAAACTATTTTTAGCAACAGACTGTCTGAAATATCTTTAAATCCAACGTTATATAATCATGAAAGAATGGAAAGTGATTTTTTAAATTATATTATTTCCATTCCTGTTGATTTTTATATTAACTCTATTCACGATAAATTATATAGTGAATCTCAAAGTGAGATAGATGATTTTTTTTCTCCCGACAATGAAATAATTTATAAACGAGGGGAAAATGAACTATTAGATTTTTTACTGGTACAAGATTATGAGAATGACAAAAAAATAAATGAACAGCGTAAATTTGGTGAAGAGGAATGTGATGACCTACCATTTTAACAATAATCAAAGAAAAAAAGTGATACGTTAACCTGTGTCATTTATTGTTTACAATAGATTTATTTTGATACAGTTTTGGTTTTGATACGTTAATCTATTTTAGCCATTGGAATAGCGCATATTTGTTTAGTTATATGGCTAACCATTAAGTAGAAAAATTGATTTGGGCATGATATAATAGCTTCGTTAATTATTGATTGATACTTACCTTTTAATATTTCTTCATTAAGCGAAGGGCGATACCTTGCAACGGTACCAAGATAGTAGGCAAATGCTAGTACAGAAGATAAACGATGTAATCTGGTCGGTTCTAAATCTAAATAAAAACGATATCCTTGACGAGTTAACATCGGTGTGAGGTTTAGTTCGGAAATATCACTAACAATTTTTGGATAACAAATGTTCCAACTTGTGCCAGAGCTATGAGTATAGCGAACATTGAAGTTTGATTTAAAATGGACTCTCGATGAATCGTTTTCGATATCAAGTTTTGTTAGTTTTTTTTTAAAGACACCCTTTGTTAGCTTGTCGACTTTCATTTGATTGTCGAATCTCTTTTCATAAGATATTGTATAGTATATGGTTTTTCTATTGGCGCTTGTTCTAATTGTCAGTTCGATTGGTAAAAACCTTCTTTTGGTATTTGGGAATAATCCTAGGGCAAATCCAATCTCATGAACTTCGGGTAAACTATTTAATAGGTCTTTAAATGAAATGTCGGCTCCTGTCTTATTATCTACCTCTTTTCCAATTAATTTTGCAAATTCATGAAAAATAGATATACCATCGCCAGCTGGGTTTATTAACTTCAATTTATCTTTATAAGTTGAAGGTAAAGAAATGCCATGATGTTCCGTTTTTGTTTCCAACTTATGACCATTCATTAAAAGATAGACTTTTACGAGATTAATGAATGAATAATATAGTAATGTTCCTTTTGATGGCATTTTAGCACTTAGTGCTGAATTATAAAAGTCTTGCGAAAGTTGGGTAAAATAAATTGCCTTTGTTATAGAATCTCTTTTTGAACTCCCATCCCGTTTGATTGCGCTAAGTGAATTTTCCAACCAAGCTTCGAGATAGCCCAAAGGGTCAGATGTAAGTATGAATGGAGCACCCGCCCCATTGTCAAATGGAAAATATTTTACAGATTTATAATCCCTTAGTACTTGTTCTCCTAATTCTTCTAATTTCATTGGTCAAGTTATTTACTCTAATTTTATTTTATCTATTTCCTTCATAATCCTATCCGTTTTGCTTAGGGCCACAATAATTTTTTGGTAGTGCAATATGTCGTCATAATTGAGTTCTCGGTTCTTGCGGTCTTTTAGCCATTTCTGAGCGGGTTGATAGCCACCGATGTAAAAGTTCCATGCTACTTCTGGAACGTTCGCAAAATATTGGTCATCGTTAATGTAAACGTTACCATTTTTATAAATTGGTTTGGTCACAATGTTGTCACCGTCTTCTGGATATTGGGTAATGTATTTCTCGACAGTAGGACTTTCTAATAAATGAATTTGGCGTAACTCACCACCTAATTTAACCAATTGCATGAATTCCACACGATCCAGCGGAGCTGGAACACGTGGGAATTCTATCTTTAAAAATTCTTTGTATTTCTCACGATAGGTTGGAGAATGTAAGACCGCATAAATATAATCTAGCAAATCAATTGGTGCAAAACTTTGTCTAAACTCTGGACGTACCTCATCACTGTTGGCAAAACAAACATTACTTTCTGTTTCCTTTTCGTTGGTGAAAGTCATGCCTAGGCCGTCAGCAATTTGTTTTACAATGTCTGGGTTGAGATTCGGTATTCTTTTAATATTGCCGACTAATGTTTGTTGTGAGGTTATTTCTGGGTAGATATACAATGGGAAGACATAACCTCTTTCTTTGGATTTATTAGAAACAAATGAATCATCTACAATCTTATTGGTAACAAAAATATGTGAGTATGAATCAGAAACTAATTGTCTGCATAAATCTAAACCAATATTATCACCTTTAATGAAGTGTTGCATCACATCGTAACGCCAACGCCAAATTAACTTATTATCAAAATAAGTCCATCTATCATCAAATAGTCGATATGCAATTTTTATCAACTTGTCATTTTCAAATTTAAACTTAGGCTTATTTTCAATAATCCAATTTGCATAATTTTTACCTAAACCAAACTCTTCCTTGAGAACATTTTCATTAGTATCTTTTTCTATTAAGTCGGTTATCCGATTGACCAGGATGTTTTTGTTTTCAGAAACTATAAAACCATCTCCCATAGTAACTATCCCTGTAACATTTTTTGAAAATAATTTATCAACTCTGAACCCTTTTTCATAATCTTCTAATCCATCATCATTTTTGGGAACAAAAAACAAGTGTGGTTTTTGGGGATAAAGCTCTTTGAAAGTGATTGATTTTAAAGAATTATCTACTAAAAAATTATATTTTAAATCTCGTTTTCCAAATAAGTCATAATGAAAAACTTTACTTTTTTCTCCTTTTTTCTTAAGACCTGTTTTCACAAAAATATTTATAGAAACACCTTGCATGATATCGAATACATTTTGGTCAATTGAGCCGTCAAGTGCCTTCTCATTTTTCTTGCTATTACCATGTAAATCAATAGTGTAAATTTTATCGAAACTTTGCAGTAAATTCCAACGCATTCCCCTAAAAGTTGGATTATCTAAAAAGCCGTGAGGGTTGATAAAAGCTAAAACACCGCTTCCATTTTTATCGATAAAATGTTGTCCAAATCGCATGAATTTTACGTAGTCATCATTTAGCCAATGTTTACGTTCTTTAAAATGTTCGCCATCAATATATTTATAATCATCAATTAATTTACTAATCCATTCACCATTATTGGAAGAAATTCCACTATAGGGTGGATTTCCAATAACAACCATTACGGGTGCGTCACGTTTTATAGCGTTGGCTTGGTCGGCCTCATCTGAAAGCCAAGAACTAAAAAGCGTTCCCGTATCGGGATGGGCTTCTTCAAGTGAGTTAGTTAAAAAAATGCGGAAACGTTGGTCATCTGTTGGTTTGTATCCTGTGTCGGTAAGTAGCATGTCCATTTTTAAATGGGCCATTGCGTAACTCGCCATAAGTAGCTCAAAACCGTTTAATCGTGGGATGAGGTCTTTGGTTACATACTTGCTCCAAATACCTTGCTGACCCTCGAATTTTTTGTGAATGTGTTTCACCACCTCAGCCAAAAAAGTTCCAGTTCCTGTGGCTGGGTCCAATATTTGAACTTTGTGAACTTCGTGTTCTACCTCAACTTCTTTAATTTTTGAGTTTGCACCTTTACCAGTTTGGGTAATTGCTTTTTTCTTGATTTTTATTTTGCTGGTGTCGGCCAAACCTTGTGGTAAATCAAATTCAGTTTTTAGAATGTCATCAACCGCTCGAACTATAAAATTAACTACTGGTTGTGGTGTGTACCAAACACCACGTGCTTTTCGCAAAGCGGGATTGTACTCGCCCAAAAAAGTTTCGTAAAAGTGAACTACTGGGTCTTCCTGTTTGGTGCTTTTACCAAAGTTTTTCATGATGAGTGCCACATCCGAAGCTAGAAAAATATTAACCAACTCATCAACTATCCAAGTTAGCCTTGTGTCTAAATCAAAGCCCGCTATGTCTTGAAATAACTTACGCAAAAACGGGTTGCTTTTAGGGATTAATTCTGCGGCTTCCATGCGAGAGAATGTCGGTAAAGTTGGGTCGTGGTAGCGGGCCGCAAACATACCATAAGCGATGGTTTGAGAGTAGATGTCAGCAAATGATTTGTTGTCAATGTCGTGAATCAACATTTGTTGGAATGACAACATTTGTGATTTGATGGTGGAGCGTTTTCCTTCTTGGTCATCATAATTTAGGGACTTCTCAATAACGTCTGCCATAAGTTTTGCCTTTCCCGCCATCATTTGAGCCAACTTAGTTGGCGACTTGATTGTTTGCGAAATGGTTTCAGCAAAATTCTTTATTAGCTGTGTGAACTGGTCGAAGTTTTCGGGTTGAGGTACAATCGTACCATTTTCCAACTTAGCTATTGCAATTTTCGTGGTTAGTTCACCATCCTTATAAAAGTGAAAATCCATATAATCGGTAAATACCAAATTTGACAGACCCGATTTATAGCGGTCAAACTGTTCTTTTAGGGTTTTGCTTGCTAGGTCTACTCCAATATCTTTTGCTTCAATATAGCCAACAGGAACGTCCTTACGGGTCAGTACGTAATCGGGTGCTCCACATGCGACCCGTGCTGGTTCATTAGTCACCAAGATGTTTGGTAAAATTGCCATGATGAGGTTTTGTAAGTCACCACGATAGGAATGTTCACGTGCGTTTCCTGTAATATATAAGGTGTTTATTTTGGCTAGATATTGTTGAATTGTCATTATTAGGGTAGTCAGATTTATTTTACTAATGTAGGATATTTTATTAATATTTAGGTACGGATGATTTTAGTTCTGTTAATTTATTTTTGAGTTTAACTTGAAACTCAATTAGTAAAGAAGTATATTTGGATATATCAGTAAATGGTAAAATAATTCTCGCACCCTTAATAAAAACAGAGATTGGGAGCAAGGTTGAAATGTTAAATAATAATCTATTTAATTTTAATCAAATTGCATTTGATGAAATAATAAAAAAAGAAGTCGAAAGACTAGTAAGGTTACGGATGGATGATTTTGAAAGGAAATTATCCGAAAATTATTGTTTTGATGATAAACTTTTATCACGAGAAGAGGTTGCTATTAAACTTGATATAAGTTTAGGTACAGTGGATAATCAAAGAAAGAGAGGCAAGCTTAAAGGATGTGCAATTGGGAAAAGTGTAAAATTTAGGAACTCTGAGGTCTTGACTTATATAAAATCTTTAAAACCCTGTTAGTTTACAGGGTTTTGCTTTTCGTAAATTTTGGCCCAAAGTTGTTTTAGTCTTATTGCGTATTCTTTAGGTGTGATTTTAACATAATCCAAAAATTGTTTTTCAGTAGTGTGACCAGTTATTTTCATAATGGTTAAAGTATCAATTTTGCCGTATAGATTTGTTGCGAAGGAACGTCTGCAAATATGAGACGTTACTAATTCAAATTTCTGATATTTCCCAAAGACTTTTCGACTTACTTTTGTTTTATCCTCTTTTTCAACCATTTTCATTTTGCTACCATCAATGGTTTCGCTTATGCCGACTTTTTCAGCAACTTTTTTGATGTAAATGTTAAAGTTTTGGTCTGAAATTTCTCTGGGTAGTTCTCCGTTGCGTTTGTCTAAAATTTCTTGGACATCTGGGTGGATTGGAATTATTACAGGTATTCCAGTCTTAAAATTATTATTTTGGATGAATCCATCATTATAATCTTCTTTTTTTAATTGCAGAAAATCCGAAATTCTTAGGCCAGTCCAGAGACCAATAATTAACCAATCTCTAGCATTATCTAAATATCCATCTAATTCAAATTGATAATTTTTGATTTTATTAATTTCGGATTCATTAAAATAAATATCCGTTGTTTTCGCTGATGGCGAAATAAATTCCTTTGATTTATAATCTTGACAAACTATATAGCCACATTTTTTAGCATCCTTCAACATTGCAACTATATTGTCAATAATCCCACCAATAGTATTTTCACCTAACTTTTCAGTAGTCCTTAAATAATCCGTAAAATGTTTATGAAAGACAATAGTTACTTCATCTAATCTTATAGGGCCCGTTGCTAGAGTTGATTCATAATCTTTAACCTTATTAACTGAATTTTGTAAATCTAGGTATGTACGGTTATCTAATTTTTTTCCTGTTTTAGGATTTATTCGTTCTTTGGATTTATTACAATAAAAATCACCAAAAGTTGTAAGGAAAATTTCTACATCTGTTGCGGTAGAAGTATGCTTGTTATCATAAATCAGTATTACGTTTTTTAACCATTGAGTATTAATTTTAATTCCTCTATGTTGGTCAAGGTTATATTGGCTATATATTTTAGCTTTTAATTCGGTTAACTGGGTATTTATTTTATCTCGATATTCATCAGCCTCAGCTAAAGGTTTTACTTTTTGTTTGGAACTACTCCAATGTTTTTTGAAAACTATAATACTCGTAGGGGTTTCTATATCTAAGGGGCCATCCTTAAACCTAACGTAGATTTTTGTTGGGTCTTTTTTCGCTTTATCGTCTATTTTGTAGTTCACTGTTGCCATAGATTACAAATATAATATTTCCCCCGTATTTCCCCCGAAATAGTTGTGTTTGTTTGTTTCTCAGTGTAACTTATTAAAATATCAACCTATGTGAAGTACTGGAAACAAAGCAATTGTTGTATTATGAATCACACAGAAGCATAAGGAAATATAACGATGCTAGTACTATTATCCGCACAAAAAAAAAGCTTCTCAATCGAGAAGCTTTTTTTGTATGTA
>JAZKGO010000001.1:65233-66429 GCA_040385875.1 Bacteroidota bacterium | reverse complement strand
GCTCATATTGCTCAGGAATTGAATCCTGGCATAAAAACCTCCTATCGAGTAAAAGGTAAGATTGATAATTTCCCCATAAAAATGGTGGCTATGTTGCCTATGGGCGAAGGTGATTTTATTATTCCTTTCAATGAAAAATTGAAAAAAGGTACCGCAAAAAAGGAAGGGGCAACAATTGAGGTAAGTTTAGAAATTGATACTGATGTGTTTGAGATATCGCAAGACTTGATAGCCTGCATGGAAGATGATCCCCGAGCTAATGAGGCTTTCCAAAAAATGCCCAAATCACATCAAAAATACTATTCTAATTGGGTAGAATCAGCTAAGACTTTTGAAACAAAGTCAAAAAGAATAGCACAATGTGTATTTGGACTCGCAAATGGGATGGATTATGGCCAAATGATTCGGCATTTTAGTGCAAAAAACAAAATGGAACTTCTATAAATTCAATTTCCGTAAAACCTTTCCCTATTGGGGAAAATGAATAGGGTTTAAATAAAATTGAGTTTATAGAAGATCCATTATAAAATATTCCTCAAAATTATGCTCAAAACAATTCTGATTTATGGAATTACGCTTGGTCTTATTCTATTGATATTGAACTCAATAGAATACTTATTTTGGGTAAGATTTCATTTTATTGAAATATACATTGGTCTGGTCGCTATTATTTTTTTAGGTCTTGGTATTTGGTTTGGCAGAAAAAAACAACTCAAGATTGAATCAAATAATGTGACATTCGCCCAGCCCAATTACGGTCAATTGGGTATCAGCAAAAGAGAATATGAAGTATTAAAATTAGTCGGAAAGGGCTTTTCGAACCAAGAAATAGCGGACCAACTTTTTGTTTCGAATAATACCATAAAAACCCATACTTCCCGACTTTTTGAAAAACTGGAGGTAAAAAATCGAACTCAGGCGATCTTGAAAGCCAAACAAATCGGAATGGAGATAGAATAAACCAAAACTTTTATATGATTTTCCTACTAAATACCAAAAATCACCCGAAAGTATGAATGAAGTTTATCGTATTTTACCAAGCTTTGCACTGAAACTTTAACAAAATATATTATGCAAAAAATCATTCTCAAATACGGCCTAATTTCGGGCATAATTGCAGCCATTTTAATGGTAATTGTTCATATTTTCTTGAAAAAAATTGGCTTTAGCGATTCCATGTATGTGGGTTATGCCAC
>JAZKGO010000001.1:63271-65133 GCA_040385875.1 Bacteroidota bacterium | reverse complement strand
GACAAATTCACTCGTGGATGTTTAATCAAAAAGCTTTCTGGGAATATTTAGGACTCGAAGGAGGCAATGAAGATGGAACGGATGGGAAATATATTAGAGAGACGATCGAACGAACGGGAGCATTCATTATGGGAAAACGGATGTTTGAGGAAGGCGAAGTCAGTTGGCCAAAAGACCTATATAAGGCGGACGTTTATGTATTAACACACGAAAAGCGAGAGCCTTGGGTTCAAACTGGAACCACAACTTTTTATTTCATTAATGATGGAATAGAAAGTGCATTGGAAAAAGCAAGACAATCGGCAAAAGGAAAGGACATAAGAATACAAGGTGGTGCAAACACTATTCAACAATTTCTAAATGCAGGACTTGTGGACGAGTTTTTTATTCACATTGCACCTGTTTTTTTAGGCAGTGGTATTCGACTATTTGAAGGTATTGACAAAGATAAATATGAGATACAAATTGAAGAAGTAATACCGTCAGACTTGATTACTCATTTAAGATACAAACTGATAAAAAAATAGACACTTCGACCCGCTAATAAGTGTTTGGCCAAATGGGGCAGGAATGAAAAATTGAACATTAGTAATCCTAATCCACATTTGTGGTTTATTCAACATTTTTGCTTCTAATTCCCCCTCTTCCCTAAGCCCAAGTCGGATTCAACCTTAAAATTTCATTAAAAATGTTGAGAATGAACAATTTATAAATCGTTTTTCGTTTAATTTGTACTCAAATTTGATAAGGACAAAAATGAAACACACACTTTACCTAACTCTGCTGGCAATATTATTTTTATCTACCTCAGAAATTTCAGCTCAGGAAAAAACTAAAATCAAATGGATGAGTATGGATCAAGCTTTTGAGGCCATAAAAAAAGAGCCAAGAAAAATTGTAATTGATGTATATACCGACTGGTGTGGTTGGTGCAAAGTGATGGAAAAAAACACTTTTAGCAACGAGAAAGTTGTTGATTTTGTAAACAAAAAATATTACGCTGTAAAACTAAATGCCGAGCAAGCAGGTGAAATACAGATTGGCGATAAAAAATATACTTATCCAGATTTGGCTTCACAGCTGATGCAAGGCCGAATGAGTTACCCAACAATCGTCTATTTGGATGAGAAATTTAATATGATTCAACCGATTCCGGGCTATCAGGATGCGAAAGCTTTCCATCAAGTAATTACCTTTTTAGGCGATAATCACTTCAAAAAAATCGATTTCGAAAAATACAAAGCTGAAAAATACGATAAGACCTATCAGTAAGAGTTTGGCTAATAAGTTTGTAAATTTTAATTCCCAGTTGTGTCTTTAGGCACAACTTTTTTTATTTCTTCCTCTGCCGCTTTTTTCTTCTCTTCCAATTCTTGTTTGGCTTTCTCTTCGGCCGCTTTTGCCTTGGCTTCTGCCGCTTTCCGTTTTTCTTCTAGAGCAGCTTTTGCTTTATCTTCTAAAGCTTTTCTCAACTTCTCCGTATTGGCTTTTGCGGTTGAATCTAACTTAGCACGAGCCAATTTTTCAAGTCTTGCTCTTTCTTCAGCAATTTTTTCTTCAGCAATTTTTTTCAAACGCTCTGTTTCTGCCTTAATTTGGTCTTCAGCCTCTTTTTTGAGGCGCTCTATCTCCGCACGGGCCTTGTCTTCTAGTTCTTTTTTCTTTGCCTCGGCTTCCGCTTTTAATTTTTCTGCTTCTGCTTTTACTTTGTCCTCTAATTCTTTCTTTTTAGTTTCCGCTTCTAATTTTAATTTGTCTAATTCGGCCATTGCTTTAGCTTTTGCGGCCTCAATTTGTGCTTTTACTTCGGCATTTACAATTTGTTTGATTGAATTGGCGGTTGTACTGGCCACAAATGCCAG
>JAZKGO010000001.1:0-63171 GCA_040385875.1 Bacteroidota bacterium | reverse complement strand
CGGCAATTGGTACTAAATTGCGCACTACCCACAAGTGCTGATACGACTGAGCAATGTCAATTTTTTGAAGATCTAAATCAAATTCAAATTTGGGATGTGTAATGTCTTGTGAGTTATAGCTTCCATTGGTTACAAAGCTGCCTCCCAATGAGCTAAAGGTGGCATTTTGTATTTTTACCGTACCATTTTTAACCAAAATATCCCCGTTTGCTGCCGAAATTTTCATTTTTTCATACGCCGATTCGCCTATTTTAGCATGGATGTTTAGGTTCAGATTTTTGGGTATTTCTACAGCTCTCAAATCACTGGCTAATAAACTTTTATTGTTTTGTTGGGGCTCGTCTTCCATCCATTCGTTTAGGTTGAATGATTTTGAAACCAAATCTAAATTGCCATTAAGTGATTCATTATTAAATACATAGCCAAAATAGTTGGAGAAAGTGCCAGAACCTTCATAATCGCTATTCCCCAAGAAACCAGAGGCATTTGTGGCTATTATTTGAGTCGGACTAAAGGTCAAATCGACAGATTTTGCGGAAAAGGGTTTGGGGAAATCCGTTGCGTTATATTCAAAATCTTTCAATATAGCTGTACCAGCCATATTTAGGTTTTGATACTGGCTTTTTTTAATGGCCTCCATATTGCCTTTAGTGGTGATATTGGCATCGATTTTACCTTTCAGGGTGGTGCCAGAAACTGGAAAAATAGCTGTAATTCGGGTTAAATCGAGCTTTCCTTTTGCGGACAAATCCCACTGAGCATTGTCAAGATTTTGGATAGTTCCTTTTAATTGAAACGGCTCATTTTGTAATACTAAACTAGCATCCGAAAGATTTATTCTGGTATCGGTTGGCTTTCCAGAACTATTTGATATAGAGGCTATTACATTGATTTTTTCAATTGGCTCTGCGAATTCGACGGATTTAATAAAACCATTTTTAAGGTTGAGATTACCAGATACTTTTGGAAATTCGTTCTTCGTATAATAACCTTTAGCTACAAAGTCGGCATTCAAATTCCCTCTCATGTTCAGGCCTTTCATCGGAAATATTTTAATGATTTCCGCCAAATCTACTACTCCTTTTATGGCGGCATCTACTTTTGAATTTTGGAGTCCAGTTAATAGTACATGCCCTTTTATTGGATTTTTACCCAAATTGAGATTGAAACTTTTCAAATTGATTAGGGTATTGATTAGTTTATCCGTTTTGTTTTCGAAAAAACCATCGATATTTACATCAGTGATGGGCACTGAAAGGGAAGGGAATTGCAAGCGACCTTTGTTTACTTTTGCTGTAATTTCAAATGTAGGAGTTTGATGGCTGTTATAAATACCTTTTGCGTTTCCCGAAATGGAGAAACCTCCTGAAGTTTCAATCTCTTGATAATTTTCGGTATAAAAAGCTGGTATTAAGGATATTAACTTTTTGAAATCTTCATTTTCTTTGGTTTTAAAGCGAATGTCCAAATGGATATTTGTATCGGGCATTTGCACCATACCATCCAAATCAATGGGAAAGTCGTTGATTTGCAATTTGCCAGCTTTCAGTTCGTAACTGCTTTTACGCAAGTCTACTTTTATAGGCCCTTCAAAACTAATGCTTCGGTCGTTCAAATAAGAATTGTTTTTATAAGTGATTTCAGATTTTTCAATTGTTGTTTTGGTATCCAAGTCAAAAACTTGGCTCATAATGTCGCCATTGCCTTGATGGTTTATATTTGAAAATTTGATGAAAGCGGGCATTTGTCTATCGTCATAGATAATTTGGCCGTTATTAATTTCCCATTCACTGATGGAGGCAGAAAAGGAAGAGCTACTCGAATCAGCCTGATTATCAGGTTTTTGCTTATAAATGTCAAAATTATTGGTGCCATCTTTAAGTACTTTCAAGTGTATTTTGGGTTGGTTTAAAGTAACGGAATTCACCTTGATTTGGCTTTCCTTGAAAATACTCATCAAGTCGAAGCTCGTATTAAATTCTTGGGCAGCCACCAAAGTATCACTACGGAAAGGGGCATTTCCTGTTATCCCAAAATTGGAAAGACTAACAGTAATTTGCGGGAAATTTTTGAATATTGATAGGCCAAAATCGCCATAAAATACTTTGGCATCAATTTTCTTCTCAATTTCTACATCAATTTTCGCTTTGATTTTATCTTTAAAAAAGAGCGGTAAAGAGGCCAATAGAAGTATTGAGAATAATAAAACAATACCAACAATTGCGAATATTTTTTTCATTTGTTAATAGAAAAACCAATTAAAAACTGAACGTTCTTAAAAAATATAAATTGTATAGATTTGGGAAGAGATTCGAATGGGAATTATTGTTAAAGACCCAGCTGTTTTTCAATCAAAAGGATTAAGCAGTGGATTACCTTGATATGGATTTCTTGAATACGATCGGCAAAGCCAAAATGAGGAACGATTATTTCAATATCTGCTTTTCCGAGTAATTTACCTCCATCTTTACCAGTTAATAAAACCACCTTTAATCCTTTAGAATGGGCGGCTTCTACCGCATTAATAATGTTTTGAGAATTGCCCGAAGTACTAATGGCCAGCAATACATCTCCTTGATTACCAAGGCCTTCCACAAATCTTGAGAACACAAAATCAAAACCGTAATCGTTGCCCACGCAGCTGATATGGCTCACATCCGAAATGGCTATGGCAGCCAGTGATTTTCGATCGCCACGGTATCGCCCTGAAAGCTCTTCTGCAAAATGCATGGCATCGCAATGCGAGCCACCATTGCCACATGAAATGATCTTCGAGCCATTTTTCAATGAATCACTCATCAGTTTTGCGGCCCTTGCTATCGTTTCATAATTATTCTTATCGGTTATAAAATTGTTTAAAACAGTTTGGGCTTCCGAAAATTCTCCAGCAATAATGTCTATCATTTCCATCAGAATGCGGTTTGTTTATAGGGAATATTCCAACGAATTCCCACAGTAGGAATCGTCGATTGTATGTTTTCTTTATTACTTTTTACTGTTCTTAAAATCAGACTTCCATCGGCGTACATATTGTGAATAATCATATGGCTTAGGCGAAGCTCCATAAAATTTAATGTCGACTGAAGCCCTTGACCGATATAATTGTCTTCGTCTCTCACACGGGTGTCGTAGTTGAGCAGGATATTGCCCCCCCAATTTTGTTCAGGCCGATCCATACCAAAATAACTATTGATATAAGTACCTACAAAAAGGAGTTTGTTGGTTACTTGGTATCGCAAAACAGTTGCCGACTCAGTAAAATTGGCTCCTAAAGGATGAGCAAGAGCTTGATTGTAATTAGAAAAATTGGAAGAAGTACTAAAATGCGCATAAGTGTAGGGTCGTGCGGCATTGATTTCAGTCTGAAGATCAAGATTTTTAATACCGAATAAATTGATGGCCTTTGCTCCAAATTGGTAAGCCCATTTATTGGTAAACGAACCTGAATTTTTGATTAAGTTTTTGACTACTAGTTCATCAAATAGAAATTGACCATAGATCGAAACTTTCTTTTTTGAGATATATTTAAAATTAATACCCACCATCGTATTGTCAGGGCTCCCCACATAAGACTCCACAAATCGATAAAAAATGATTGGGTTTACATAATTAAAGTCTATGGTTTTTTCTCGATTTAATATCACAGTTTCAAACAGGCCCAAATTAAAATTTTTGCCGATATTGATACCTAAATTATGCGAAACCATATATTTTCGGGGAATAATGGTGTTTTTTCCAATATAGTTTTGATAATCAGAGAGTTGGGTAAATTGATTTTGGTATTGAACTCTGCCAATTTGAGTGTTTACTTTCAAAAACAGGGTAGGAGCCGAAAAGTCAGATAAAATTGTAGATCGAAGTCCAGAACCCACAAAGGTTTTATCGTGCCCGAAGGTGAGCATCAATGGCTTAACAGGGCTAAAAGTAATATAACCTCGGGCAGAGATGTAGTCGATGCCTTTGGCCCCAAAAGGTTTCCAATGACCTTCTCCTGGGATCACTCGGTTTTTAATCTGGTATTCTTGGATATAAGAGGGAAGTACAATTTGATTTTCGGTAAACATCGTATAAAAACCAATTTTTTTAGAAATAGAACCTCTGATTTCGATTCCTCGGGTATTTTGCCAACTGGTTAAATCGCCTTCTTTTCCAAAAGAAAATTGAAATATGGGACTAATATGAAGATTAATATCCTCATTATCAACACTATACAAGTCCGCTTTTCTATTAAAAAAAACATTGAAAAGTTTCTTTTTACTAAAGGTTGACCTTGTTGTATCTGATTTCAACCATTCCCAATTATCATTTTTAAGGTGTTGGATATTGAATAAATCTCGTTTTGAAAGTTGTTTTTTATCGAAAGTGGTGTCAATTTTTTCGATTATTTCGGCAATTGATTTTCGGGTATAAGGTTTTATTCCGGTAAAAATGGTTGGAAATAGTCTTCCGGATAAAATCTCAAAACGGTCTAGAGTATGATAGCTATCGGCATTCAAAGGTAAAAATGCTGATTGGGCCAAAGAATGTTTTGTAAATTGAATTAAAAAAAAAACAAGAAACAGTAAACTAAATTTTGGCATAAACAGTTTTTAAATTGAATGAGCACATTGAATGGCAAATTCTATACAAAAATAGCAGAATTAAAGAACATAATTTGAATTCTGATTCATTAAGTTGTTTTATAAAGAATTTTGAAATATTCGTTGAACTAGGGGGAAAAATTAATTTAAAAATTTAGAAGCACACAATTGGAAATTGCAAAATACATTTCAGTAATGCTAGCCAGCATGATTAAATTTTTCGGAGGCCCTATTGCTGGATTTTTAACTGGTATACCTATTCAAAAAACGATTTTCTTATCAGCTGGAGGAATGATGACGGCCGTGATTATCACCACAATTTTTGCAAAAGGAATCACTAATTATTTAGATAAAAGAGCCAAAACCAAAAAAATAATTTTCACAAGAAGTGCAAGATTTAAAGTTAAAATTTGGCAAAAATTGGGTCTTTTTGGAATTGCGCTGCTTACCCCTCCGCTTTTTACTCCTATTGGTGGCACCTTAATGGCCCTTTCATTTAAGGTCAATGTATTCAAAATGGTAGGATATATGTTAGTCTCCTCTTTATTCTGGGGTTATGTGGTGAGTTGGGCAATCTATAAATTGGTTTTTATTTCAGATTGGCTTTTGAAATAACACAGAGTCAGATTAAATAAGCAAACCTTACTTTCTCCACTTTTCTCAGATAACATTATTGAAATCTATCTAGTGGTATTTTTGATTTTTCATAAAAAGGTTATCTTTGGAAAAATTAAAAACATAAACCATGAAAAGCCTCAAAACTCTATTTATCAGCTTATTAGCGTCGCAATTTTGCTATGGTCAATCCTCCTATGCATTAGAGGAAGGCCAGCCCTATCTTTTAAATGGTATCGAATATGGGTACGAGATCAGAAATGAAAGTAAGAAGGGAATAAAAAATGAAGAATTTAACCGATTCGAATTGAGGGCTTTTGTGACCAATAAAAGCGGTTGTACAAAGGTGATGTTTCCAAATCAAAAACTTTTTGGCATTGATTATCAGGATGTTATGGCCGATTTTGACTGTTTAAATGCCACGGGGAAGCGCTTAACCTCGAAGTCGGCGAAGGTGAAAGCGAGGGAATTTAACACGCCCTATACTTATACCACTAGGGGTGCAGATGGCAAAGATTTTAGGCATAATGTAATGGTAAAAGTGGGCAATATCTTGAAGAATGGGGAGACAATTACCAATCACTTTACAGTGATATTGCCAGAAGGAGAGCGACCTAATATGAAAGTAAGAGTGATTGAAATTATTGAATAAAGTGATAATTATAGCCCAAATATGAGATTAATTGTACTACTTTTTTGCTTAAGTCCATTCTTATCAATAGGGCAGTCGGCCGATTCATTAATAAGCGTCTTGAAGGAAATTGATTTAACAATAAAAAAATCAGAATGCGCCGAAGGTCAATTGCTTAGTAATAGAGGCATGAATCTTTTTATGGCTGATAGGGTGGGATATTATTTATCGGATCATGAAAACCTGACTTTTTGCAAGAATAATTTAACATTTAATACCGCCAATGGCCTCTTTAGCATGAGCCATAGCTTATTTGAGCCAACAGGCGCTGATTTGCCGGTGAGGTCTTATCATGTAATCGGCCTGAAAGCCAATGCGTTGAATGCTTTTCATTCGGCTACTAACCAATCGGCTTTTAATAATGAGCTTGGTTTTACCTATAAGCATTTTTGGCTTTCAAAACCTCAAATTACCTTACATAATTGTAATGAAAAATGGGCCTCTGACGCTCGGAGAGCAACAATTTTAGTCGCTTTGCAAAAAGAAATTCAAGAACAAAGTTCTGACTTTGAACAAAGTTTAGCCAATATTCAAAATCTATCAGATCCATTGAGAGAAGAGCTGAAAAGTAATTTTTACAAAAAAATAGGCGAGGAATATTCCCGAGAACTTGCTGAACGAGAATACCGTGAGCTTTTCGAAACCATGAGATTTAAGAAAATTGCCATGCACTGGACCAACTTTAATGTTTATATTCCTGTGATTCGCCAGCGATTTACGGTTGCAGATAATTTTGAAAATAATTTTAACATTAGAAAATCCTACCCAGCAGAGCTTTCAATTAGCCATACACGTTTTATTGAAACCCATAATGCCACTAAAATATACCTTAATTTTAGAGCGGGCCTATTCGCTAATAATTCAATTAATTCAAAAAAGTTAAGAGAAACTAACCTTGAAACCTATAGAAGCTTGGGGGGCAAAAATATTTCGTATCTGACTGATAAACAATTGAATAGGTTTAGTATTGGGAATTATGAAAACTTTATCACTCCTAATTTAAAGGCTCAATTCGTATACTTTCCTCCAGAAAATCATTTTGGAATTTCGGCAACAGTTGAGCAAAATTTTGGGAACTTCAAGGCCTTAAATGGAACAATCGGCATACCTGTAGTTTTGATTGATAAGCAAAGTGCTCCTCTCACAAATTTCGAAATCCAAATCCATTATTTTGATATGACCAATAGTCTGAATTCGGGTCGCACATTGAAAGATAATGTTTCAATTGGAATCAGTTTTGGGCAACCAATTGGGAGAAATGTTTATTGAAGGAAAAAGTGGATTTTCAATTATTGCAGTTCAGGCATACACCCTGAACGAGCAAGTTCATTTCTTGCTTTTGGTAACCTAAAGGGAGTACAATCGCAGGAATTGTCACTTTTTCTAGACAAGTAGTTTGGCCACAATTGGTGCATTTGAAATGTACATGATCATGATGATGGTGATGGGTGGCGGTATTACATTCGGCTTTACAAATGGCATATTTCATGCCTCCTACATCATCTAATACTTTATGAATCAAGCCCTTATCTACAAATGTTTTAAGGGTTCGGTAGATAGTGACCCGATCGAATTTATCAGCTAGTTTATTTTCAATATCAGCATGAGCTAGTGCATACTGGCCACTCATAAACTCAGACAATACGGCTTCTCTGGCGTCGGTATGGCGCAAATTAGAAACCTTTAAGCTTGTGAATATGTCTGACATTTGGATAATTTTTTCTAAATCGAAAGCAAATTTACTAAAATTTTGATTAGTTTTCCTGCATGGCTTCAAATTGCATTTTTACCAGATTGGCATAAATTCCGTCGTTATGCAGCAAAAGCTCCTCATGTGTGCCCGACTCATGAATTCTACCTTCCTTAATCACATAAATGTTGTCGACTGCACGAATAGTAGAAAGCCTATGGGCGATAATAATAGAAGTACGCCCTTGCATTAGCCGCTCCAAAGCTTCCTGTACCAATTTTTCTGATTCCGAGTCCAATGCGCTAGTAGCCTCATCCAAAAGTAGTATGGCTGGGTCTTTCAGGATTGCTCTTGCAATGGCTATCCGTTGCCTTTGGCCACCCGAAAGTTTGATACCCCGTTCACCTACAATGGTTTCTAGTTTTTCAGGGAAGGTGTTAATAAACTCCATGGCATTTGCTTTTTGGGCAGCCTCCTCAATTTCTTTTTGGCTTGCATCTGGTTTTCCATAGGCAATATTTTCGAAAATAGTACCTCCAAAAAGCATCACTTCTTGTGGCACAACGGCCATATTGTCTCTTAAGTCTGAAATATTAAATTCTTTGATATTTTTGCCATCCACCAATATCTCTCCTTTAAGTGCATCATAAAACCTCAACAAAAGTTGTACGATGGTTGATTTTCCGGCTCCTGAATAGCCCACAAGCGCAATTTTTTCACCAGATTTTATTTTAAAATTGATATCATTCAATACCTCTAAATCTACTCTTGAGGGATAATTAAAGCCTACATTTTTGAACTCAACCTCACCATATATTTTATGGGCTTTGTGGTCTTCTTTATTAATTTTTACCTCTGGAGTTTCATCAAATATATCCAACACCCTGTCGGAGGCCCCGATAGCCACTTGCACTGAAGCAATCATTTCGCCGAGGCCATTTAATGAGCCACCAATAAACATAGTATAAAACACAAAAGTAATCATTTCATTTATCTCTAACTCGTTGGCAATCACGAGTTTACCAGCATACCAAACAATGCCAATTATGCTTCCAAAAAGTGCAAAAATGATAAAGGATATAAAACCCCCACGAAGCTTGGCGGTTTTCATGGCGATATTAACCACTTTATTAAGAGAGGTGCCATATCTGTTAATCTCTAGTTTTTCATTGGTATAAGATTTCACGACATTGATTGACTGGAACGTTTCTTCCACAATTACATTGGCGGCTGCCAATTCCTTTTGTGCTTCTGAAGAAAGTTTGCGAATATACCGACCAAAAAGGAGGGCTACCACAATTAATACAGGAAAAGTGGCCAACATGAAAACCGTAAGTTTCCACGAAATCAATGAGATAATAACCACCCCAACTACGATTGTGATGATTTGTCGGATAAATTCAGCAACCGTAGTGGTGATTAATCCTTGAAGCATACCAATGTCAGAGGTGATGCGACTCATCAACTCCCCTACACGCCTTTGCTCGAAAAAAAAGATAGGTAAGGAAATGATTTTGCTATAAAGTGATTTTCGGATATCGGCAATAGTTCGCTCAGACACTTGAGTGAAAAAATAAACCCTCCCAAATGAAAAAACAGATTGCAGAATGAGCACAATCACCAAAACAACAATTACTTGATTGATGGTGTAATTCGATTTTTTTTCTAAAACAGCTAGAATTTCGCCTAATAATTTGGGGAAAAGTAACGAAGTACCTATCGAGAAAGCCAATGCAATTAGGCCCAAAAAATATTTAATTCGATAGGGATAAGCGTATTTAAATATGGTGTAAAGCTTTTTAAACCCCTCTTTTGTAAGTCTTTGCTTGCTCTTTGCGGCTATTTCACCTAAAAAACTCTCTTTTTTCTCTGCCATTTTTTTGTACTATTTTTCTATAACTGTTCTAAATGAATCTAGGTTCAAAAACAGACCAATTAAGGGTTTCAATTTCTGATTTTCAAAACTTAATTATAGTTGAGCTTTTCCCTTATACTTCGATTTTTCAAAAATATCCTGTGCTTTTCCATTGTCCATCAAATTATTCAAAGTCTGCTGGGGATTATTTTCAACATATTTTTTAATAATTTTCCATCCTAGCCATCGGCCAATGGCGCCTGGGCAATCTTGGCTAATCTCCTGTGTATTAGGTCTTTCTTCCAGATATTTTGCTTTTTTGAAAGGGCTACTTTCAAATAAAAGTTTTTGGTCGATTATGTGCCCCCAAACCATTTCTTGAGAGGCTTCGGTATCGTCTAATTGTTTTTGAGTATAACCAATAATCAAACTATCAGCCGCATTTGGAATCATCGTTTTGGTAAACTGATAGCATTTACCATAAAAAAGCATATCAGCCAAAAGCGATTTGTCGCCCCCTTCAATCCTAGCGTATTTTACGGCCATCAGATTAATCAAAGTAGGAACAATCAACTCTGGTTGGTATTTAAATAATTGATAATCATATACTTGTGGACGATATTCTGCTTTTTTCCCAATGAAAAAATCAAGACCTATTACAATATTGGAATCTGAAACAAAAATATCTTTTCCGGCAAAGCCTGTGAAAATAGTGTGAATTTTAGGGGGTATGAAATCTGGATACAGCGCTTTGATATTTTTAAAGGCATGATTGATGGCGGTTTGTAAAGAATCAATTTGAATGCCTGAAGGGCGGTTAATACTTTTTTTGTAAAACTCAAAAAGGGCAGGATTTTGAATAAAACTGTTTAATTTCTTGGCTAATTCTGGAAAATTTTGTGCATTCACTTCAAAGTATGGCTCTGAAATCGATTTATTTTTTTGCAAAAAATCCAATACTTCCTTTTCGCTTTTGGCATTAAAAAGTAGAGAATCTAGTCTTATAATCGGTGTTTCAATTTGAATTGATTCTAAAGCATTTTCTCCAATTTCACTTTTCGGTTGACAACCAATCAATGTAAATAGTGAAACAAATAATAAAAGAATGGGGCTTATTTTCAAAATTTTATCGGCGATTTATGGGTACAAAAATAATAGATTAGTTACTAAAAAGCTTTATTTTTTAAAGATTAACGAATATTCTGAGGTTTACAGATAAAAAAGGACACATAAAAATTTGCATCGAAAAATTTTTGGCTTAGTTTTTGTTTCATAAAATAATAATAAAACTATCGTTCTAAAAAAAGAATTTCCTAACCTATGGCTCGTCCAAAAGAATTTGAAGAAAAAGATGTACTAGAAAAAGCCATGTTATTATTTTGGCGAAAGGGTTATTATCAAGCCTCTATTCAAGATTTGGTGGACGCAATGGGTATCAATCGGGCAAGCTTATACGGGGCTTTTATAGATAAGCACAATTTATATTTATTGGCTCTAGAGCGGTATCGCCAACAGGACGTGAGCGAGCTTTTGCAATTATTCAATCGTGGTTTGGCCACCAAGCCTTTTTTTGAGGCGGTATTTGATAATGTAATTGTGGGCCTGACGGATGATCCTGACGGGAAAGGGTGCTTTCTCACCAATGCCACCTTAGAAATGTTGCCTGATGATCAGGAAGTGCAGGCCTTAATCTCGACCAATATTGTTTTTTTGCAAGAAATATTTACTGAAATACTAAATAAAGGATTGAAGAACAACGAGTTAAGTCATAGTATTTCCGTGAAAGAAACGGCTAATTTTTTAATCAGCCAGATATATGGTTTGCGGATGATCGGGAAAGCAATGCCAGATTTGAAGCTATTGAATGGAATTAAAAATGAGGTTTTAGTGAGGTTGTTTTAGGTGGAAAGTTCGAAAAAGTTTGTAGGTTTGGAAGTTAGGAAGTACCCAACTAAAAAACTTTAATTTCAACTATTTTGAACATTCAAACTTACAAACTTCAATAAACTTCCTCTTACTCTCCCTTTATCAACTCCACATAAAATTTTACCACATTTTTAAAATCTTCCACACTAATGCGCTCATTAGTGCCGTGTGGCCGTTTTAGATCTTCCTCCGTCATGTGCACTGGCATGAAACGATAGGCGTGTTTAGTTACATTTCTAAAATATCGGGCATCTGTTGCCCCCAAAACTAAATATGGAGCAACTATTACTTCAGGAAAGCACTTTTTTATTGTTTTATGAATTAACCTAAAGCCTGAGGATGCAGTATCAGAAATGGGCGATGGTTCAATATCTGTAAGCTCATTTGATTCAACCGTAACTCGATCATTATCAATTACTTTTCGCACATAATTAACTACAGTTTTCACAGAATCGCCCGGCAATATTCGGAAATTTATTTTTGCAATAGCTTCCACAGGAAGCACGTTGTCTTTCACTCCTGCATTGATAATGGTCGGGGCAATAGAGGTACGGACCATGGCATTTCCAGCATTCGTTTTTTCTAATAAATTAATAATTATTGGCTTCATAATGGCTCTGTTGGCCATAGCCATTTTGTTGATAAATGGCATTTCGGGAGCTAAATAATCTTGTAAATAAGCAGCTGCTCCTTCCAAACGAGCTGGAAAGGGGTGCTTTTGTAAACGATCAATTGCCTCGGCCAGCATTCCGATACTGGTTTGTGGTGGCGGCATTGAAGAATGGCCACCATCGCCCAAAGACGATAGCTGAAGAGTAGCATAACCTTTTTCCGCTACGCCAATGAGAGCAACAGGTTTTTTGATACCACTCACACCATTTACCATAATACTTCCGCCTTCATCCATCACATATTCAAACTCCATTTTACGTTTTTCGAACAATTCTGAAACTAGTTTGGCCCCGTATCTACCAGTTACTTCCTCGTCGTGCCCAAATGATAAATAATGCGTTCTTTCTGGCTGATAATTTTGTCGCAAAAGATATTCAACCGCTTCTAAAGCACCCATTACAGTTACTTTGTCGTCTAATGTACCTCTTCCATACACAAATCCATCGGCTATTTCGCCAGCAAATGGCATATGCTTCCACATTTTTTCAGTGCCTTGAATTACAGGTACGACGTCGTAATGGCCCATTAAAAGCACAGGTTTTAAGCTTGTGTTTTTGCCCTTCCATTCAAAAACTAAGGCATATTTATTTACTTTTTCCAAACTTAATTTGGAATAAACTAGTGGATAGGTCTTTTCCAAAAAGAGTAAAAACTTATCAAATTGAGTGCTATCCATCAAAGTTGGGTCGGAAAATGACACCGTTCTTAATTTTATTGCATCGGATAAATGCTGTACGGCAGAATCCGAAAGCTCAATATTTTTAGCTGGCGATACACCCAACATCTGTTTTGAGCTAATCCGAAATGTGTTAAAAAGCAAATAGGCAACTAGAGCAAGAAATGTAAAAAAGATTAGTTTTAGGGTTGATTTCATTTATAAAAAAAAGTGAAAAAATTTGGGTAATTATTACTCCCGGAAACCACAGACTATCATAGGAAAATATTTTTTAAACAAAAGGCATTTTTACAACCCGGGCTTTCAATTGATTATTACGCACTTGAATCAGGATTTCGGTTCCTATTTTAGCAAATTCAGTTTTCAAGTAACCCATTCCAATACCTTTATTGAGGCAGGGCGATTGAGTTCCAGAGGTTACTTCTCCAATTTTAT
Organism: Bacteroidota bacterium; assembly: GCA_040385875.1. Taxonomy (GTDB): domain Bacteria; phylum Bacteroidota; class Bacteroidia; order Cytophagales; family Spirosomataceae; genus JANMZR01. The sequence goes on along the minus strand of JAZKGO010000001.1, from coordinate 50,031 downwards.
TGCCATCTAAATCCAAAATTTCATAATGTTGCCTAGGAATGCCTCTTTCTACTAATTCAAAACCAACTAACTTTTTATGAGGCCCTTCTTGCTTGATTTTCAGGTGTTTATCTGATTGGGTAAATTGTTTGGTAAACTTAGTGATCCAACCTAAACCGGCTTCAATTGGCGAAGTGGTATCGTCAATATCATGACCATAAAGGCAATAACCCATTTCCGTGCGCAGTGTATCACGTGCACCTAAGCCTACGGGAATTATGCCAAATTCTTCACCTGCTTTAAAAATGGCTTCCCACATTTTGTGAGCATCTTTGTTCCAAACATAAATTTCAAAACCTCCTGCACCCGTATAGCCTGTAGTGGAAATGATAATGTCATCAATATCAGCCACTTTACCAGCTAAAAATTCATAATTATCCATTGAAGCCAAGTCCAAATCAGTTAGCTTTTGGATGGTGGCTAATGCTTTGGGTCCTTGCACCGCAAAAAGACAAAGATCATCACTCATGTTTTTTAGCTCAACTCCTTCTGTATTATGGCTTACAATCCAATTCCAATCTTTTTCAATATTAGAGGCATTCACTACTAAATAAAATTCGTTTTCATCCCAGCGATAGACTAATAAATCATCCACAATACCGCCTTCATCATTGGTCATGCAGGTATATTGTACTTTTCCATCTACCAATAAGGTGGCGTCATTGGTACAGAGTTTTTGAATCAAATCCAATGCTTTAGGGCCGCTAAGCATAAACTCCCCCATATGACTTACATCAAATACCCCTACCGAATTACGAACGGCCAAATGCTCTTGAATGAGATTTGAATAGAGAATAGGCATATTATAACCAGCAAAAGGCAATATTTTGGCGCCTAACTGTTCATGAATGTTGTGTAATGGGATGTTTTTGATGATTTCCATTTTAGAATCAATTCTTGAAAAAATAGTTTTTACAAAACTATGAAAATAAATCTCACAGCAACTAATGAATCGAATTATTGCTTGATGAATTTTTTCAAATACACTTTTTTATCAGCTTCCATTCTGATGAAATACTGATTGGGGGTTAATTGGCTTATGGACACAGAGGGGGGATTATCAGGGTTATTTTGCAGTTCACTTTCCTGTATTTTTTGACCTAAATTATTGAATATTTGGTATTTAATTGTTTTGCTTTTAAGATTTTTGATTGTGAATTTATCAAAAGCAGGATTGGGAAAAAGGAGCAAATCAGTCTCAGCAGGCAATGTTTCATCCGCTAATATGATTAAATATATTTCAAAACTTTGTACAGTGCAGCCATCAACCACCCCTTGAATCGAATAAGAACCTGTTTTAAAAGCAGTAAACTCTTGCTTATTTGCCCCTTCAATGGGTACTCTTGCAAGTAACCATTGATAGTTTTCGGCAGGGCTTGAGGTGAGTAGGTTGGCAGTGGCTGTTATGATGGGTGCTGCTGGTGACTTGGCCGTAATCGATAATGAATTTGAGGCAGTAGGACAAATGCCATTTTCACTTAATTGTACAAAATAATTCCCTTTTTGAGAAACAAGCAATGTGTTTTTATTCGCATCGGCGATGGCTGTTGAATCTTTAAACCATTGATATTGAATATTTTGACTATTCGTTGTGGTTAAAGTTATGCTTTGATTTGGGCAGATGGATGTACCGCCATCAGAGCTAATGCTGCTTACCACCCCATTGGCATTAGCAGGAGTTGCTAAAACCCTTTTGGCACTAGGGCAGCCCAATGATTTTATTTTTAGATTATAAAAATAGTACCAGGCTTCTTTAAGTACCCCACCATTAAAGGACGATCCAGAAATAGTTACGACGTTTTGCAAACTAAAAGGAAAACCAGAAACTCCTTGATTACTTCTAAAAATACTGGCATCGTCTTCATATTCAATAGATATTTGATAGTCACCCGCTTCGGGGATTTCCAATCCCAAATTATAAATTGCACCAGGGTCGTTGGGGTCATCCATTTGTTGGCCGTTTGACGCATTCCCTATTTTAGAATCTCTAGTGGCAGTTACATCTAAAGTAACCGTTGACATTGGCGTCAAGTCAGAAATCCGCTCTACTGTAAAGGTTATTTTACCTGAATGTCCAATATACAATCGGGCACTTTCAAGCATAATGGGAGCTTTGGTCGAGATCAATGGTTTGGGACCAAAATTGCCTGAATAGGTGCCGCCTGCATATTGTTTTTTTGTGATGGGTCCCAAACTTCCCTGAAGGTCATTTTGAGAAACATAAAATAGGGAAGGAATAACAGGTTTTTTGATATTAGCCTTGTTGCCAATGGCTATTAGGTTGCCCCCAATCTCAGCATCATACCAGAAGGCAGCCCCTTTTCCTTCTGATGACAGTGTGGTTAATGATCCATTGTCACAATTTACCACTTTTGCCACTTCAGAATTTTGCTCCTTAATTACACTCCGCTCAACTGTGACCAGATTGTTTTCTATATTTTCGTCATTGGAAATATTGGCACTCAATTCAAATCTATATTTTGCATCGGCTTTAAAAGTCAAATTTATTGGAATAGTAATTCTACTATTGGTTAAGCCAGGAATAGCGGATAATAAAGCAGCCTTTTGATTGGCTATCACCAACTCATTTTCAAATATTTTCACATTGAAATCGCCATTTTTTATGATTTCGGTACCTTTATTATTCAACTCAATATTTACATTATCGATAGATGTATTTCGACAAATGTTTTCGTCAGGAAATAACAACTTTGTAATGGCAAGGTCAACTTTCGGATAAATGTAACTCAATAAAAAGTCCATTGTTTCCCCTTTAGAATAGCTTCCACAGGCAGTAATAGTGGCCGATTCAGAAGTAACAACTCTCAATCTTGTATTCCCTCCTGGAGTAATATCCATGGGAACTTTTATTAGGTGTTTGAAAGCATTTAAATTAGAAATAGCTAATGCTGGAACCAAATTCTCCCCCTCATCCTCAAAATCTCCATCGATATTCCAATCGGCAAAAATAGCATAGGCTTTATCTTTTAACACCCCACAACTGCCCGTATTGAGCTCAATATCAAGTATTTGATTTGGTGAAACCTCCAATTTTATTCCAGTATTGTCAGAATAATTTGTGCAACCATTTGGAGCATTATAAATGTTGCCATTTATCGTTATTTTTTCAATTTTGGTATCTTCCATACTGGTTGGCGTGGAAGTACAGTAGGCGGCTCCTCCAGACCCAGAAATAATCAAAGCAAAATCTTGAAGGCCTTTTGAAAGGATTGATTTATGTGAAATTTTGATGGTATATTCTTTGCCAGGAACTGGGTTGGCAATGTACACCTGCTCTACATTATCTCTAAAATTATCCCCTTTAGAAGCGTTATTGGCAGGTTTATTGGGGTCCAAAATCCAAGCCTGAAAGGTTGACCTGCCGTCAGAAATGGTAATATCCAAATCATTAATCAATTTTGGAATGCGACTATTCAAATTAGTGGAGGTGGCTGTCGTTGGAGTGGCTTCAGGATCGGTCCAACAAATAGTTGCCACAATCGGATCTTTGCCATTGGCAATGATTTTTTTTGTAAAACTTCCATTTTGTGCCAAAGAAAGCTCCTCTAAAAAATGAGTTTTATCTTTATTGACCAATATTTTAGCTGCTTTTTCAATATTAAGTAGCCCCCAGCCATAGGTATAATCGGGCCCTGGACGACCGGCATCATCAGCTGAATGTAAAATAAGTCCCTTTAAAGTAGAAGAGCGCATCATTTTAGCATTATTGAATTGGCCATATAATTCTTGCAACAAAAAAATACTTCCAGAAACTTGAGGAGAGGCCATTGAAGTACCCGACAAAAATGAATAGGATTTTGGGCTTAAGTCAGAAGTAGAAAATAAATTTACTCCAGCCCCCACAATATCAGGTTTTATTCGACCGTCATCAGTTGGCCCCCAGCTGCTAAAGCTTGATATTTTAATGTCTGAAGCCAAATTTGGTCCATTGGGTATAATCGAAACGGCTCCTACAGTTAGTATATTTTTTGCAACAGAATAGGTTGGGAGTATATCATAATTATTATTACGGCTTCTGGCCACAACTGAAGTATCGGAACTGCTTCCTAAATAGTATTTTTCTACTGTTTTGGTAGTATCTGTTTTGGAGATTTCTGGCCCAGTTTCATTTCTTTTATTTCCAGCCGATTTTACGATTAAATAATTAGGTGCATCATAGGCAATTTTATCCCAAGTCTGGCTTTGACTATCGTAAAAGCCAAATTTATAATCTTCATAATTACTTATTTGAGTGTTACCATACCATTCCCATTTTTGATTTCCCTGTCGAGAATCATTATACACCCAGCCTGCCACTTGACCGTATGAGTGATTGGATACCAAAAGCTCTTTTGAGGCAGCAGACATTTCGGCATCATCATTATTGTAATCCCAAGCTTTTAGTTGGGCAGTGGGTGCCATTCCTCTTGAAATGGCATTGATGCCTGAAGCTACCATGGTTCCCGCCACGTGTGTTGAATGGGCTGCCGATTGAGAGGTATTGTCCATTTGAGTAACTCTATTTCCAAATTCCTCATGGCTTACCAATACTTTGCCACCATCCCAGATGCCCAATCTGCCATTAATAGTGGCACTTGAGCCAGTAATATCTAAACCAAGGTTACCCCCTTTGTAGATCGAATTGGTATGGGTGGTTTGGCCCGCCTGCAGATTATTTTCTGAAATAATAAAAATAGGCTCATTTATTTCATTAATACCCTTTAATTCAATCAGTCTGCCATCACTTAATTTTCTTCTAATTTCAATATTAAGCTTTTTTGCTAATGTCTTTACTATTTCATTCTTTTCATTGAATTTTCTCTCAAATATTTGCGTATTATTATCTATTACCCCAAGTCTGGCATTATTATATAGTGTTTTCTGGCTAAAATCTTGAAAAGAAATCAGGCAAAATAGCAACGTAAATAAAAAATAAATTTTTGAATGCATAGCATTAATACGAGCTAAAATGTTGGTTTGTTGCAGTATTCAAATAATTTTTAGATGAGGGAGGATAAAAAGTTGAAAGCGTTACTTTATGGGTGATGTTGAATTTTAGGAAAAATTGCCCAATCTATTTTTAAGGAATGAAGTTTGTGTGACCCCAAATTAGGCATATTTTTTAAATAAGCTCGCAATCTTCATATTAATCACGCCCCAAAAAGCTTCCTTAAATATACCAGGCGACATTTTTGACTCTCCTTTTGTACGATCAGTGAAAATGATGGGTACTTCCACAATATTAAAACCATAGCGCCAAGCGGTAAATTTCATCTCAATTTGAAATGCATAACCAATGAACTTTACTTTATCTAATTGGATGGTTTGCAGCACTTTAGCCTTATAACATTTAAAACCAGCTGTAGCATCCATCACAGGCATTCGAGTAATAAAACGCACATAGGCACTAGCAAAATACGACATAAGAACCCGGCTCATTGGCCAGTTCACCACATTTACTCCTTTTATATATCGAGAGCCAATGGCCAAATCGGCTCCCTCTTTGCATGCATCATATAATTTTTCAAGATCGTCGGGGTTATGCGAAAAATCAGCATCCATTTCAAAAATATATTCGTAACCATGTTTCAAAGCATATTTAAAACCATGAATATAAGCAGTGCCGAGGCCTAGTTTGCCTTTTCGCTCTAACAAATGCAATCGGCTCTTGAATTCAGCTTGAAGGCTTTTTACCATTTTGCCCGTGCCGTCAGGGGAGCCATCATCCACAATTAACAAGTCAAAATCAGTTTTCAAATCAAAAACTTTCCGAATGATTGCCTCTATGTTTTCTATTTCGTTAAAAGTTGGAATAATTACTATGCAATCCTTCATCAATTTTGATGGCTGGTGGGTTAGATTTATGAATTTTTTCGAACAACCAATCGGGCCAATTTGCCCATTTAATTTAAAATTAAGTCTAAAAATTGATTTTTCAGTATTTGGGAAAATTGAAAAGGTAAAAATTTAGAAAAATTAATAGAAACTAGTTAAAAAAGGGATTATTAATCCAAAACACAATCCATTAAGACAAGAGAGCAGCCTAAGGTCAACCGAGCACTTCTTTTAATACCAAATGAGATTTTATTTCACCAAAACCATCGACATGAATCTTGTAAAAACTTAAGATAATATCCAATAAATCAGCCCTTTGTACTCTGGTAATTTTGAAAGTATCTTCATAAGTGAGCTTTAAAATTTGATTAAAAGCGACAATAAGTTCAGTATTAAAAGGACGTAAATTAATGGCCTGAAATTCTGCCAGCACTTGGTCGGCTGTTTCGGGAGAAAAGCCTAAATATGTCGAAAGTTTAGACAAAAAAATCAAATGAAAATTGCCAAACTCCAAATGCGGCTCATCCAAATAAGAGAGTGAATATAATAGAAAATTGAACAGAGGGGGGTTAGATTCCTCTTCTTTTAGGCATTTCTTCAGCACTTCAGCCAAAAAAAGCGCAATGCTTGATTTGGCAATATCATATGGTAAGGTTTGAAATGGCTGGCTACACTTTACTTCCGAAATTCGTTTGAGGCCTTTCCCTTCTCGCTCAAAAACCACTAGTTCGAGAATAGTAAGGGGCTGGAACAGAGCGATTTTATTTTTTGATTTAGCGGATCGGATTCCGTTTTCAATATAAGACCGTATCCCAAAAGCTTCCGTATAGATATTCACCACAATTGAGGTTTCTCTCAATTTAATATAGTTGATTACAATGCCACGGGTTTTTTCAAGCATGGTATTTATCCAATGGCTTTTTCAAGTTTGAAGCTGAAAGAGGTGCCTTTTTCAAGTTTGCTACTTACACTTATTTTACTTCGGTGGCCAGCCAAAATATGCTTTACAATGGCTAATCCAAGTCCTGTTCCTCCCATATCTTTTGAGCGACTTTTCTCTACTCGATAAAACCGCTCAAATATTCTATCAAGGTGGTTGGCAGGAATGCCCGGCCCATTGTCTTTCACCGTTACTTTCCAAAACTTTTGATTTGATTCAAAAATAATCTGAACCTTCCCACCCTCATTTCCATATTTGATGGCATTTTCAATCAAATTGGTAAGTACCTGATTCATCCGAAAGGTGTCAATATTTACCAAAATCGGAATATTATTAGGTTGGCTAATAGAAATGCTAATATTCTTATTAATCGCCATTTTTTCTAATTGTTCCACTACTTCCGAGGTGAGCTTACCAAGGTCAGTTATGGCCCTATTCATCTTAATTTCGCCACTTTCCATTTGTGAGAGAGCAACTAAATCTCGAACGAGTGCATCTAGGCCATCCAAGCTTTTGGCGGCTTTTTCAAGAAATTTATCTCTAACAACCACATCATTGACGGCTCCATCTATAAGTGTATGCACAAAACCTTGCGCAGCAAAAATCGGTGTTTTTAATTCATGAGATACATCTGCCAAAAACTCTCTTCGAAATCGCTCTAAGCGTTTCAAATCGGTGATTTGCCTTTCTTTTTTAGTAGCATAAATGTTCAGGTCTTCATTGATTTTTTTGAGCGGGTTAGGGATTTTACCGATTTTCTTTTTGGAAATGGAAAGGCCTTTCATTTTTAAATCTTGAAGCGTGGCGTAAATATTGTTTACCTCTTCAAAAATAAAATAATCCAAAACCATAAAGATTAGAATGCCTGTAGTAAAAAAAGACGCCACAAAGGCGACGAAAATAATGGTGATAGAAGGCGCAACAAACCAAATAAAAACGCAGGTGATGGAACTCACCAACAGGGCTAGCAAAAGAGCAATAAGTCTTGGATTGAGCATTTGAACTGATTTTCAAATGTAAAAATACGATTTATTTTGATTGCAACCGAAATCGGCCACAAATGGCATGGTGGTGAGAATTGAGGACTTTCGAGTAAAAATTGAATGACCTAAAAACGAAATTAAAAAGTGAAAATACTTACTCTAAGGAAAACATATAGCCAATACCTTTCAGGGTTTTGATGTAGTCATCGCCGATTTTTTCACGTAATTTTCTGATATGAACATCAATGGTGCGTTCCACTACATATACATCAGCTCCCCAAATTTTATGTAAAATTTCGTCTCTGCTGAAAACCTTATCATGGTTTTGGACTAAAAAATACAGGAGCTCAAACTGTTTTTTAGGGAAACTTAGAGGCTTGCTATTCAATAAAACGGAATGATTTTTACGACTAATAATGAGTGGTCCAGCTACTAACTCCGCCTCTTTTTCAGGCTGCGAGCTTTGCAGATCTCTCCTCAAAAGTGCTCTAAGCCGGCTAATAAGGGCTTGCGGCTTAATGGGTTTCACAATATAATCATCCGCACCGACGTCAAAAGCAGCCACCTCTGAATACTCCTCTGACCTTGCCGTCAAAAATAGAATAAAAGTATTTTTAAAATCTGCAATCTTTCTTAATCTTTTGGCTGTTTCAATGCCATCAAGTTTAGGCATCATGATATCCAACAAAACCAAATCAGGTTTAAAGACCGGAGCAATTTCTAAGGCCTTTAGTCCATCATTGGCGGAGGCAATTTCATAGCCTTCTTTAATCAGATTGTACTCTAATAGTTCAACAATATCTGGGTCGTCGTCTACTATTAGTATTTTGGGCATTTGAGCCATTGTTCCTTTTTTTTGCAAAGTTATTTAACTCAATATTACCAAATTGTTATTTTTTATTAAACTCTATTTTAAATATCTCTTTTTGTTCATTAGTGATAAGTATTTCATTATCAGAGATATAACTTATTGCCTCAGATTGTTTCAGCGGTGCTTTAATACAGAAAAGAGGTTTTTCGAATGAAATTTTCTTGTTCTCAATTCCAAAAATATATAATTTTCCATAGCTCAGGAGCGCAAATTGTTTCCTATCGGGGCTGCTATCAGCGGCGGTAATGCTGCCTTTTAACAAAATTGCAGCTTTTGGGCTAATCGTATAATTACCCGCTGTTGAAGGCAAGGCATACAAATTTGTAGACTTTTCACCTCGATTTTTTGTAAATAAATACAAACTATCATTTGCCCAGAAAAAGGCTTCGCAGTCAAAATTTAAATCTTGTTTCTGAGGGGGAAAGGCGGATTGATCGGCATAGCGAAAGTTAATTTTTTCTGTTTTTTCGGGCTGATTTTGGTTGAACTTATAGATGGTGAGGTCTTTGCGAGTATTGCTATTATTGCCAAAATCCCCGATAAAAATTGTACCTGCATTATCATGAGCCAAATCCTCCCAATCTATATTGGAAATATTGGGAATATTCAAAGTAGAGATTAACTGGCCGTTTGAATTAATTTCATACAATTCAGTTTGGCCGCCGCCATCATTATGCGTCCAAAAACTAGCCTTTCCGTAAACCTTTGCCAGCCCAGAACTTTCATTAATTGGGGCTGATAACTGACCTACTTTTGTGATTTCAAATAGTTTATTGCCATTTTTAAAACCTGATTTATTTACTTCAGGAAGACATGTGGCCATTTTAATTTTTGCAAAAAACAGCCAGAATAATATTTTATGCATAATTTTGTTTGTAAAAAAAGGAATTTAAAAGTAATCGCTATTTTTAAAGAAACGCATTAACCCCATTCCTAATTACTCTATTGTAAAAATAGCAATTTTATGAACTATAATTTCCCAAGTTCGGCGCAACTTGCCTTTGGCCTGATTAGTTTGATTTGCATCATCTTTATAATGTCCACCCTCCAAAGTATTTTGATTCCGCTTTCTTTTGGGGGCATTTTGGCCATGCTATTATACCCTATTTGCCATCGATTGGAGGCGTTGAAATTTCCTAGAGTTGTGGCTATTTTTGTTTGTCTTATTTTGGTGATTGGAATGATTGGCGGACTTTTAACACTAGTTATCAACCAGTTATCTGTTTTTTCGGAGGAGTTACCAGCCTACTCCTCAAAAATTACTGACCTATTAAAAAAACTTCAGATTTTAATTGAGCAAAAGCTCAATATCCGTAGAAGCAAGCAAGGTGCTGAGCTCCAAAAATATGGAATTGAGGCACTCAAAAATAGTGGGGAGTATATTTCCAATGTCCTTTCAGGTACCAGCAATATTTTGGCCAATGCCAGTTTAGTGCCCATTTATGTATTCTTTTTCCTTTATTACCGTGATTTTTTAAGGACTTTTTTACATAAAGTATTGAAAACGACAAAAAACACAAAGATTAATGAAGTGATGAATAAAATTCACTTAGTAATACAAAGCTATCTTTTGGGTTTATTTTTTGTAATATTAATAGTGGCTATCTTAAATTCAATTGGATTAATGATTTTAGGAATTGACTATGCGATTTTCTTTGGAACATTTGCTGCTTTTTTATTATTGATTCCTTATATTGGTATTACTGTCGGCTCGCTTTTACCCATTATTATTGCGCTCCTTACCAAAGATTCGCCCCTTTATGCATTGGGGGTATTGGGTTTGTTTTTGTTGGTTCAGGCACTAGAGTCTAATTTTATTACCCCCTATGTGGTGGGTACAAAGGTGAGTATCAACTCGTTTGCAGCCATCATAGCCTTATTGTTGGGAGGCCAGCTATGGGGCATGGCAGGCTTGGTTTTAGCCTTGCCATTTATCGCCATCATAAAAGTAATTTTTGACAACATAGATGGCTTAAAACCTTATGGATTTTTATTGGGAGAGGCCGAAGTGAAAAAGAAAAAGAGTTATTTATAGGATAACCTAACCATCAGTTTAAAAAATATTTAATTCAATTTTGAAGAGAGACCAACCCCGCAAGGCCATCATTTTTGATATGGATGGCACCATGATTGACAATATGATGGTACACCATCGTGCCTGGCAGCAACAGCTTTTAATAGAAGGTTATAACTATTCGCTCGCTGAAATTATCGAGCAATTTCATGGTAAAAATCTGGACATAATCGAACGAATTTTTGGGGATAAATATACGCCGGAAGAACGCCTTAGATTTTCCAACGATAAAGAAGCCAAATACAGAGAAATGTATCGGCCAGAGCTTAAACTTATTGAAGGCTTACACGAATTGTTGGCAACCGCTTATGAAAATGAAATACCAATGGCCATCGGCACCGCTGCCCAATATGCTAATGTAAATTTGGTGCTGGATACTCTCAATATTCGTAATTATTTTGATGTAATTGTGGCGGATGTAGACGTAGAAAAAGGCAAACCAGACCCCGAAGTTTTCTTAAAAGTAGCAGCTCAATTAGGGGTCTATCCTGACAACTGTCTGGTATTTGAGGATTCGCCAGTAGGTGCCAAAACAGCCCAAAATGCGGGCATGAAGGCCATTATGATTACTTCCACACATAAAGCACATGAATTTCAGGGCTTTGAACATGTGATAAAATGTATAGGAAACTATGGGGAAATTGATATTCTCAGAGAATTGGCCTATATTTAAAATCAAATTCTAAATCTTTTAAAATCAATGAAAAACGCACTCGTACTATTTGCCGTATTTTCCTTATTAATTGCTGGTTGTAATAGTCAAAAATCTGAAGAAAAAGAAGATAATTCTATGACTAATATTGAAATGAAACAGTTTGGAATGCTCAACGATTCTACCTCAGCGATGGTGTATACCCTCACAAATGCTGCCGGAATGAAGGTTGAGATCACCAATTTTGGAGGTCATATTTTGAGTATTAATGTGCCTGATAAAAAAGGGGATTATACCAATGTAACGTTAAGCTGCGACTCCCTAGAGCAATATATAAAAGGTACTCCTTTTTTTGGGCCTATTGTGGGTAGATATGGCAACAGAATTGGCAATGGAGAATTCAAATTAGAAGGTAAGACCTACTCACTTTTCAAAAATAATGGCCCTAATTCATTGCACGGTGGTAAGAAAGGTTTTGATAAAAAACTTTGGGCAGCTGCTATAGTGGATGGAGAGGAGCCAGTTTTAAAACTTAGCTATACCTCTCCTGATATGGAGGAGGGCTATCCCGGCAATTTAGCCGTTGAGGTTGTGTACACTTTGCAAAAAGACAATGCTCTGAGGATTGATTATAAAGCGACTACCGATAAGCCAACCGTGGTAAACCTGACCAACCATGCCTATTTTAACTTGGAAGGAGCCAATGGTAGCAACACCATTCTAGATCATGAGCTCACCTTGTATGCGGATAAAATTACCCCAGTGGATAAAACTTTGATACCCACAGGTGAATTAATGCCAGTTGCTGGAACACCATTTGACTTTTTGAAGCCCGCAAAAATTGGAGCTAGAATTGACGATACCACTAATGTTCAAATGAAATATGGGGGAGGTTATGATCATTGTTGGGTATTTGCGGATAGCTCTAAAACTTTAAAACTTGGAGCGACTGTTTTTGAAGCTAAAAGTGGTAGGGTAATGGAAATGTACACCACCGAACCAGGGGTACAGTTTTATACGGGGAATCATCTGAACGGAAAGGCTGTGGGCAGAGGGGGCACTGTTAAATACCAAAAAAGATCCGGTTTTTGTTTGGAAACACAACATTATCCTGATTCACCCAATAAGCCACAATTTCCTTCTACTGTGTTAAGACCGGGCGAAACCTATTCAACCTCAACGGTTTATAAGTTTTCCGTGAGGGATTAAAATATCATTTTACATTTTTTTGTTAGCGAAACTTGAAGCGCTTTTGTCACCAGTAATAATGCAAACACCAGAACAAAACTTTGCCAACCTTGGCCTTAATCTCCCGCCCGCACCAGCACCTATGGGTGTTTACAAACCCATTTTGATTGTAGGGAACTTCGTTTATGTGTCTGGTCACGGGCCAGTTTTAGACGATAAGTCTTTGATAAAAGGAAGAATAGGAATAGACATGGATCAAGAAAAAGGGAAATTGGCTGCTCAGCAAGTAGGTTTGACGATACTGTCTACTTTAAAAACAAATCTGGGCAGTTTCAACAAAATCAAACGAGTAATCAAAGTGTTGGGGATGGTCAATTGTACCGCCGATTTCGAAAACCATCCATTTGTGATCAATGGTTGCAGTGAACTTTTTGCTAATATTTGGGGGACAGAAAATGGAGTTGGGGTAAGAAGTGCGGTAGGTATGGGTAGCCTTCCCGGTAACATTCCAGTGGAAATTGAGGCTGTTTTTGAGTTAGAATAAATTTGAGTTGAAAAATAGGATTTGAAAAATCAGAAAAGATCAATGCCATATAACATCATCAATATCAACGAACTTGATTCGCCTGCATTGGTTGTTTTTCCTGATTTGGTGAAGAGAAATATCAAAACTGCGCTAGAAATGGTGGGAGAAGTATCTAGGTTTAGGCCGCATATCAAAACCCATAAAACTATAGAAGTAATCCAACTTTGCCAAGAATTGGGGATACAAAAATACAAATGTGCCACTATTGCTGAAGCTGAGTTATTAGGAATCTGCAAAGCGCAGGATGTGCTTTTGGCCTACCAGCCCATTGGCAAAAAAACAGAAAGATTGGCCAATCTGATTGAGAAATACCCCCAAACAAAATATTCATGTTTGATTGATAATGAGGCCGTTGCCAATGATTTATCAAAAATTGGGAAAAAAAAGGGTCTAATTTTTGAAGTATTTATTGACCTTAATACGGGAATGAACCGTACTGGAATTGTGCCTGAAAAGGCTGTTGATTTATCTGAGGCAATTCAATCCCTTTCAAATCTAAAATTATTAGGCCTTCATTGTTACGATGGCAATATCAGAGAAAGGGATTTATCAGAGCGGAAAAAATCATGTGATCAATCGTTTTTACAAATTGAAAATCTAGAAACAGAACTTGCCGAAAAGGGTTTTTCGAAATTGAAAATTATCATTGGCGGTTCACCCACCTACCCCATACATGCCAAAAGACAAAAGGTGGAATGCAGCCCGGGTACTTTTGTTTTTTGGGACAAAGGGTATCGAGAAATTTGTCCAGAGCAAGATTTTACTCCAGCAGCGCTACTCATTACAAGAATTATTTCATTACCCAATTCCACTAAAATTTGTACTGATTTAGGGCATAAATCAGTAGCCGCCGAAAATGAATTGGCCAGAAGAGTTCATTTCATTAATGCCCCAGAATTGAAATTCATCGGCCAGAGTGAGGAGCATTTGGTTTTGGAGGCCCCAGAAGGCCATTCTTATAAAGTCGGGGATGTTTTGTTGGGAATGCCCATTCATATTTGCCCAACTGTTGCCTTGCACGAACGAATGTATGTGGTTGAGAATGAGCAATTAACAGGATCAGAATGGAAAGTTTTAGCCAGAGATAGAGTAATAAATATTTAAAAAAAAGAAGAAGATTATGTTCATTTTTGATGCTCATCTGGACCTAAGTATGAATGCCATGGAATGGAATCGTGATTTGCGATTGCCTATTTCAGAAATTCGTGAGCGTGAAAAAGGCCAAACCGATAAGCCAGATCGAGGTTTATCCACTGTAAATTTTGCAGAGCTAAAAAAGGGAAATATTGGCATAGTGGTGGCCACTCAAATTGCCAGATTTGTTGAAAAGGGAAGCCTCATCCCTGGCTGGCAATCGCCAGAGCAGGCCTGGGCACAAACCCAAGGGCAATTGGCTTGGTACCAAGCGATGGAAGCGGCAGGAGAAATGAAGCAAATCACCAATTTAAAAGAACTTGAGGCACATTTAGCTTTTTGGAATGATGGACAATCCTCAGATAATAAGCCAATTGGCTATATTTTAAGCCTTGAAGGAGCCGATTCATTGATTGATGTTTCGTATGTTGAAAAAGCCTTTAATTATGGATTGAGAGCCATTGGCCCTGCCCATTATGGGCCTGGGAGGTATGCGAAAGGGACCAATGCTACGGGTTTTATGGGTATCAAAGGGCAGGAGCTATTAAAAGAAATGGAGAGATTCAATATCATATTGGATGCGACCCATCTTTGTGATGATAGCTTTTGGGAGGCTTTAGACCATTTTAATGGTAATATTTGGGCAAGTCATAATCTTTGTAGAAGTTTAGTAAACCATAATAGACAGTTTTCGGATGAACAAATCAAAGAGCTAATCAACCGAGGAGCTGTAATTGGTGGAGCTCTGGATGCCTGGATGATGGTGCCCAACTGGCAAAGAGGGGTTTCAACACCCGAAGCCATGAATTGTAATTTGGAAGTTTTGGTCGATCATTTTGACCATATTTGCCAGCTTGCAGGCAACTGTAATCATATCGCAATAGGAACAGATTTGGATGGTGGCTTCGGCAAGGAGCAAGGCCCTTATGACATTGATACCATTGCCGATTTACAAAAAATACCCACGATTTTGACTAGACGAGGTTATTCAACATCAGCTATTGAAAAGGTGATGCACGGAAACTGGCTTAAATTTTTGAGGAAAGCATGGGGCTAAGCTTTTGATGAAAGAAAGAACCCTTAGTTGGAGCCCAACTGATTTTTATCTAAATATTCACGAAATGCCTTTTTGTAAGTATCACTG
Source organism: Bacteroidota bacterium (assembly GCA_040385875.1). Classification (GTDB taxonomy): domain Bacteria; phylum Bacteroidota; class Bacteroidia; order Cytophagales; family Spirosomataceae; genus JANMZR01. The sequence continues at coordinate 34,585 of JAZKGO010000001.1, read as the reverse complement.
ATGGGAATATAGCTTTTACCAATTAAAACCTTTTCCTTATCCACCACATCGATCGCATCCAAAGAGATAATATAGGAGTTGTGGACTCTAATAAATTGATTTTGAGGAAGTTGTGTTTCCAGCGATTTTAGAGTTTGTAAAGAAACGATCTTCTTTTCGGTGGTGTAGATACTCACATAATCTTTAAGGCCCTCAATATATTTTATTTCATTGAGCCTTAGTTTCACCATTTTTGTGCCGTCTTTGATAAAAATAAAGTCTTTATTTGAATCACTCACAAAGGGTAGATGTTGCGGTTCTGTTTCTTTGCTTATAATCGTATTGGCATTTAAGCGTGAAGTTGCTTTCTCTACCGCTTTCAAAAAGCGCTCAAAACTGATTGGTTTGAGTAAATAATCAAAAACTTCTAATTCGTATCCCTCCAAGGCATATTCAGAATAGGCAGTGGTCAGAATTACTAAAGGTTTATTTTTTAAAAGTTTCAGAAGAGCAATACCTGTAATTTCTGGCATTTGTATATCCGAAAATAGAATATCCACTTTGTTTTCTCTCAAAAAATCAAGGGCTGAGATTGCATCAGAAAAGGAGTTAACTAATTGTAAATGAGGGACTTTTGCAACATAATTTTCCATTAAGCTTCTTGCCAAAGGTTCGTCTTCCAGTATTACACAGCTTAGCTTCATGGGATCACTTTATTAATTTTAACCTAAATTTAAGTATAATGTTACTTTATAAGTTAATTCATCTTCTTGAATATCCAAATTATATTTTTCTGGATAGCTCAATTCCAATCTTCGTCTTACATTATGCAGGCCAATGCCAGATTTTTCAATTTCATTCTTGGAGGTAATCTTTTTATTTTCCACAATATAAATGAAATTAGTATCTTTAATATCAATCGAAATATTTACAAAAGCATCTTTGGACGTATTACTTACCCCATGTTTAAAGGCATTTTCCAAAAAGGTAATCAATATTAAAGGTACAATTTGTCTTCCAGCCAACTCTCCATTAATATCAAAAACAATTGGTATTTTATTTTCAAGTCGCAATTTTTCTAAATCAATATAGTTTTTCATATAATCGATTTCTTTGCTAATGGCAATTTTATTATGATTACTGTCGTATAACATGTAACGCATCATTTGTGATAATTTATCAATTACTTCCGGAGTTTTTGGAGAATTAACAGTGGCCAAATAATATAAATTATTGAGGGTGTTAAACAAGAAATGTGGATTTACCTGTGCTTTCAAAAAGCGTAATTCGGCAATCAATTTTTCATTCTCAATTTCTTTCTTTTTGGCTTCCAATTCAAACCAATCTTCCACAAATTTGAGCATACTCACAAAAGCCACAATAAAAAGAGCAATAATGCTATGCGTGGTGAAAAATTTATAAGAGTGCAAAAAGCTATTATATTTCTCATTTATTTCAAAATATATATACTGTTTCAATAAAACATGTAGATAAATAATAATAAAAAAAGGCACGAAAAATTCGAGAAGATATCGGCCCAAAATTTTGTGTTTGAGGAACCGAGGCATCCAGAAAAAATAATTCAGATAACTCAATACAGCCATAATAAATACCTGAGCGGTAGCATCATAAAATGAACGAGCGTAGTCAGGCTCTTCAATGCGACGGTTAAATGTAATCTGGTAAAAGAAAAAAGAAAAATAAAGCAACCAAAAAGAGAGGTGCATTACCAATATTCTATTACGCTGAAAGTATACTTGCATGTTAAAAATCAGTTAACTACTTAAAATAATGGGCAAAGTTCCTCATTTATAGCAACATAATTACAATTTTGGTAATGTGTGGATACCCATATAAGTCTTAAATAGACCATATGCCATTTCTCTTCGATAATTGACTAAATTTTTTCTACAAATGATTCATTTTAGCAAAATCAAAGATTGGTCGACTAATAGGTTGAAACAGTATAATTAAGAATAATGGTATGAAAAAAATGTATTTGTTTTGCAACGTTAATTATTTGTAATGTCTCTAGTTTGACGGCTTAACCTACAACAATTATCAAAAGCAATAAAGAAACCAAACCAATGAATCTAGATTTAGTTAAGAGAAATAAATAACAAATAAAAGTAAAGACATGGAAAAGAAATTAAAAACATCAATTAGTATTTTACTTATAATGGTAAATTTTGGATTGGTAGCTCAGTTTGGCCCAGGAGGCGGTGGACCGGGTGGCCCAGGAGGTTGGCAGGGTAACCGTGGCGGAAGCGAAAACGGCAGACCTAAAACAAATGCTACCACCCCAAATGCTGAATTAAATTTGGATGGAAATGTACCAAAAGGTAATTCAAAAGTAACTGGTTATATTATCAACGAATCAGTTTCAAAAGCGGTTGAATATGCCAGCGTCGCTCTTTATAATTCTGCTACTAAGAAACCAGCAGATGGCACCATGGCAGATGAAAAAGGTAAATTTTCCATGAATAAAGTGGCCCCAGGGAAATATTATTTGATGATTTCTTTTATTGGATTTGAAAATAAAACGATTGATTCTATTACAGTTGAAAAAGGAAAGGATGTGGATTTAGGAGTAATCAAGATGAAAGAATCCGTTCGTCAATTGGATGAAGTAACCGTTACAGCCGAAAAGTCTTTAATTGAAGAAAGAGTAGATAGATTGGTATATAATGCTGAAAAGGATTTGACAGCTCGTGGAGGAGATGCTTCGGATGTATTGAGAAAAGTGCCTATGCTTTCAGTTGATTTTGATGGAAACGTAACATTACGTGGTACATCAAATATTAGAGTATTGATTAACAACAAGCCTTCTACTATAGTTGCCTCAAGTATTGCCGATGCCTTGAAAATGATTCCAGCAGATTTGATTAAATCAGTAGAGGTAATTACTTCACCATCAGCCAAATATGATGCGGAAGGAACTGGCGGTATCATCAATATCATTACAAAAAAATCAAACCTTCAAGGTATTAATTTGAATGTGGATGCTGGAGTTGGATTGAGAGGCTCAAACTTAGGATTGAATGGGAATATCCGTAAAAAGAAATTGGGAATTACGCTTGGAGGTTTTGGAAGAGCTTTCTACAATAAGTCAGAAGGAGTAATGGAGCAAACAACAACCAGAAATGGAGTAGAATCAATCACTAAACAAAATTCTGATTCAGATGATGATGGCCTTTTTGGAAGATACAATGTGGGCTTTGATTATGATTTTACAAAAAATCAGTCTATCACAGGTTCGGTTGCCTTTGGTACCAGATCGTTTAAGCGTGATCAGAATTTACAATCTGATATTTATTCTGGCTCTGTTTTAAAAAGCACTACATTAAGAGATGTTGTCTCGACTAACTCTGGAAATTCTGTTGATTTTAACTTGGACTATATTCGTACCTTCAAACCGGGTCAAGAATGGTCGGTTTCGGCTCAAATTAGCCAAAACAAACTAGTGAACGATTTTGATTCAGATATTATGAATGGTTCGTTTGATATTTTAAGTAGCCAAAAAAACCTAAATGATAGCTATAATAGAGAACTTACTTTGCAAACGGATTATGTAACTCCAATTGGACAAAATCAACAATTTGAATTGGGTGTTAAAACAGTTCGTCGTCAGGTAGATAGCGATTTTGAATACCAAATTGCGGGCCCTTCTGGAGTGTTCACTTTAGACTCTAGAAATCCAGCCGGATTACTGAATTATTCTCAAAATATATCAGCAGGTTATTTATCTTATACCTTAACAACCAAAAATAAAATCACATTTAAGGTAGGATCACGATATGAAAGTACCACTATTGATGCTAACAATGAAAGCAAAGAAATCGTAATTAGTCCTTACTCTAACTTTGTTCCTAGCATAAATATCTCTAAAAAATTGAAAAAGGGAACTTTGAAACTAGCCTATAACAATCGTATTCAACGCCCTGGTTTACAGCAGCTTAATCCAAACTATAATACAGCTAATCCACAAAGTATTACAATTGGTAACCCAAATTTGAAGCCAGAAATATCTAATAATTTTGAATTAAGTTTGAGTGGGGGAATCAAAAAATCGTATTTAACGGTGGCTTTGTTTAATCGTCAAACAAATAACTCGATCACAAGAATTAGCACCCCTTCTGATACTTTGATAGGCGCCATTATTACTACTTTCCAAAATATTGGGAAAGAGCAAACTACAGGTATTAACTTGAACGGCAACTTTTTCTTGACCCCAAAGTGGACAATGAATGGAGGGCTTGATATTTATTACAACTATTTGGATGGATTTCAATCTGGCATAGGTGGCACAAGTGAAAAAGTAAGCAACGATGGAATTGTCTATGGCGGTCGTATTCAATCCTCTATACAATTAAATAATGGATGGGGCATTCAAGCCTTTGGTGGATACCGTGGTAATAATGTCCAGCTTCAAGGCTCAAATCGTAACTCTGGAATGTATTCTATTGGAGTAAGAAAAGACTTTAATAATAAAAAAGGAAGCTTTGGTTTAGCCACAGAAAACTTCTTCGGCGGAATGGTAAGAAAGTCGTTTTTAGATACACCAATATTGAAACAAACTAGTACTGATTACATCTACAATCAAAACATCAAACTTACTTTTAGCTTTAAAATAGGTAATATGAGATTGGTAGAAGAAAAGAAATCTAAAGTGAGAAATGACGATACCAAAGCCGGTGGCGATGATAATTAATAAAAGTCCAATTGACTAGGATATAAACCCTAGTCAATTGGTAGATTTTAATTGGAATTTAATTTCAATTAAAAAATTAATTACGAAATTTGAACCCAATATAATAAATGCATGTTTCTACATTTAAATATTGAGAAAATTAAATTTTTAGTATAAAAAAACAAAAGGGTTTTATTTAAGTTTGGGAATAGAATCTTTTTGCAAATTCAACTTTTAAAACCCCAAACTTAAATATTCAAAACAATGAAAAAATTAAATCTATTAGTAATTGCAATTTTAGTTTCGGCAAGCACATTTGCACAAAAATGGTCAGTTGATAAAGCACACTCAAAAGTAAACTTTACTGTAACTCACTTGTTGATATCTGAAGTGGATGGTACAATTAAAAGTTATGATGCCACACTTACTTCTTCTAAAGAAGATTTCTCTGACGCAGTTTTTGAATTAACTGCAGATATGAAAACAGTGACTACCAATCAAGAAATGCGTGATGGTCACTTGCAAAAAGCAGACATGTTTGATACAGAGAAGTTTCCAACTCTTACTTTCAAAAGTACTTCTATTACAAGTGTAGGCCCTAAAAAATTCAAATTAGGTGGCGACTTAACAATTAAAGGAGTTACAAAACCAATCGTTTTAGATCTTAGTTTAGGCGGTACCGCTGTTGGTCGTGATGGCAAGAAAATCGCAGGATTTAAAGCCTCAGGTACAATTAAAAGAACAGACTTCGGTGTTGGTGGTATGCCTTCAGGTGTGGTAAGCGAAGAAGTTGAATTGAGAGCTTCTGGTGAGTTTAAAGCACAGTAATTTTTTTTAAGCATATTCTTAAGGGCAAGTCAATTTATTGGCTTGCCTTTTTTGTTTTATCCCTACCAAGCCTACAAACTATTCAACCCTTTTTACTATTTTTATAAATTCTCTAAACATTTATAAATGACAGATCCTTATTTGCCTTCCGAAGCCACCATTTTAGAAGCCCCTACAGCCTTTAAAGAAAGGTTGAAACACCTTGGTCCTAGCCTTATTCTTTCAGCAGCCATAGTGGGTTCTGGCGAATTGATTGCTACCACTGCTTTAGGGGCAAAAGCAGGTTTTACTTTGTTTTGGATTATTTTTATTGGCTGCCTTATTAAAGTGGCTGTTCAGTTAGAATTTGGCAAGCATACTATTCTTACTGGTGAAACAGCCATGCAGGCATTCAATCAATTACCTGGGCCTAAATTTGGAAAGGCAAACTGGTCTGTTTGGGGGATATTCATTATGATGTTGTTAAAACTCTTCCAATTAGGCGGGATTGTGGGAGGGGTTGCCATTATTCTTCAAATGGTTTTGCCGGTATTTCCTGTTTCTTTTTATGCAATTTTTGCGGCATTAATTACCTCCGCTTTGGTATTCCGTGGCTATTATAGAATGATAGAAAAATTAGCCATCTATATGATTTTTGCCTTTACTGTATTTACCCTGACCTCCCTTTATTCTGTAAGTTTCACAGAATATGCTTTCACTTTTGGGGATGTTTTGTCTGGGATGAGTTTTTCACTTCCAAAAGAAATGGTATTACTTGCCATTGGGGCTTTTGGAATAACAGGCGTTGGAGGGGATGAAATAATTCAGTATAATTACTGGTGTTTGGAAAAAGGCTATGCCGCTTATGTAGGCCCCAAGCCAACAGAACAATCGGGTCAAAACTATAAAAACGAATGGGCTGTCAGAGCGAAAGGTTGGATTAAGGTAATGCATTTAGACGCTAGCATAGCATTAGTGATTTACACGGTAGTAACCGCTGCATTTTATTTATTAGGTGCTTCTATTCTTCATCGGCAAGGCATTGTTCCTGAGGGCTTTACGTTGATTGAGCACCTCTCTAAAATATATACCTTGTCGTTAGGCGCTTGGGCGAAATATGTTTTTTTAGCAGGGGCTTTTGTCGTATTGTACTCTACGCTATTTGCTGCATGCGCTTCCTGGACTCGCCAATATTCTGATATATTTGGGCAATTAGGCTGGATTGATTTTTTTGACTTTAATCAAAGAAAAAAATCAATCGCAATTTTGGCTTGGGCTATGCCTCTCATTTGGGCTATACTCTTTATTTTTATCAACTTACCCGTTTTAATGGTTATTTCAGGAGGTATTATTGGCTCTTTCATTTTAATTTTGGTGGTAGTAGCAACCATCAATTTCAGATATGTACGACAGCCAGCTGAATTCAGACCTAGCAAACTTTATGATTTAATACTACTTTTGAGCATCGTCTCTATTTTTTCAATAGCTGTTTATGGCTTGGTTCAGTTCATTTTTTGAAAGCTTCAATATTAAATAAAACAGATAGTTTAAATATAATTTATGATTAGAAATATTACCGAAAAAGATTTCGATTACATTTTTGAGCTATATATGCATCCGCTCATTAATCCATTTTTATTATATGAAATAATGGACAAGGAAGCCTTTATGCCCATTTTTGAAGATTTACTGAACAGGAATATAATCTTTATTTTTTCTGAAAATGGAACTGATATTGGGATGTTTAAGCTAGTTCCGCAACTTCATCGCAATAGTCATACCAATTATTTGGGCGGGGTGGCTATTCACCCTGATTTTGCTGGAAAAGGGTTTGCCAAAAAAATGTTTGCTGAAATATTAGAACTAGGCCAAAATAGAGGTTTGATAAGAATGGAATTGAGTACAGCCACCTTCAACCACAATGCTATTAAATTGTACGAAAAAATGGGTTTTGTAACCGAAGGAATAATGAAAAAGCATACTTTCTTGAAATCAGAAAATAGATATGTGGACGAACAATTGATGGCTTATTTGTATTAAAGGGCTGGATAATTTTGACTTTTTATCTCCAACTTAACAACATGTGCCAATGATTCATAAGCTAGTATTACTTTTGATTTTGACCTTATTCAATTCATGTATGAAAAATGATGATTCCATTAATAATTCAAAAGTGTTTGCATTTCGGCTGAAACCTGGTCAAGATCTGAAGGAAGAAATAATGAACTTCGCTAAAGCAAATAAAATTGAAGCGGGCTATATAATTACTTGTGTGGGCAGTTTGAAAAAGGCAAATTTAAGGCTTGCCAATCAACCTAATACACAGATTTTTGACGAAAAATTTGAAATTGTGTCTCTTGTTGGAACATTTTCAGGTTCTTCCGGTGGCCATTTTCATATTTCTATTTCCGACTCAAAAGGAAAAACAATTGGTGGGCATTTGGCCGAAGGAAATATCATTTACACCACTGCCGAAATAGTAATTGGGGAAATTACGGATGTGAAATTTCTTCGAAAATTGGATTCAGCAACCACTTTTAATGAATTGTATATCGAGAAAAAAATAGACTAAATAAAGTTGCCGACTTTCCAAAAAGGCGGCAACTTTTACAATTTCAAGTTTAATCTATTTTGTATTTCGCCACAATTAGCCATTTCTTCAACCAATCTTTCACTTCCTTGTAGTGGAATCGACTGTTTTCGGGCTTCAAAATCCAATGGTTTTCTTCAGGGAATACAACCAAGCGACTTGGGATTTTCTTTCTTTGTAGAATATGGTAATTTTCAATGGTATTATTGATTGGTACTCGAAAATCGTTTTCTCCAACAGTCAATAAAATTGGGGTTTTGAAATTATTTGCAAAATTGTAAGGATTTTGCTCTTTCCATGTTTTCGAATTTTCCCAAGGCACTCCACCATTCATTACCTCACGATTAAAAACACCATCTGAGGTGCCCCACTGCGACACGGAATTTACCAAACCAGCATGTGAAATTAAGCACTTATAATGGCTGGTAGTTGCTTGCAACCAATTAGCCAAATGGCCACCATAGGATGCTCCTGAGGCTGCCTGCCGACTTCCATCAATATACGAAAAACGTTTTATGGCATCTGAGGCGGCTTCTTGAATTTCCTCAGCGGGTCCTTTAAATGGGTCAAATTGAATATCTTGGGCAAACTTTTCGCCATAGCCTGTTGAGCCAGTATAGTCGGTCATAATCACCACAAAATCATCGCCAGCAATGAGGTTTGGTTGCCATCGATAGCCGAAACTTTCAGTATAGGCCATACTTGGCCCACCATGCATCAAAACAACAAGAGGATACTTTTTGGCTGGATCAAAATGAGCTGGCTTGGTAATCATACTGCGAATATTTTTGCCATTTTTTGCCTTTGTCCAAATAATTTGAACATCGTTCATATCCAAACTTTTTAATAGATTTTCATTGAAATTGGTTAAAAATAGATGGCTACCATCAGCATTTATTCTTACAATTTCAGGTGGTTGTACCACCGATTCATAGGAGGCAATTTTTACTCCCATTTCCTCTGAAATATTGCTATAATTGCCTTTTGTTGAAGTAGTTATTGGTATATTATCAATTTGGTTTAAGGTATAGATTTTGTTATTTCCTTTGTCCTCAATCGTAGCCAAAATCCCGCCATTTTGATTTATTTTATAATTAACCACAGGCCGATCTATTTTTGCATTCAATTCTATTTTATTGGTGAGGTTTGGCCAATCGAATCTGGTAATTTTCTCCAAAAAATACATTTTATAGGCGGGTAAATAGCTCTCACAAAATAGAAATTTTCCATCTTCACTTATTTTTGGGTTGGAATAAATGGCAGGTCCTTTTGTAATTTGGCTTTCCACACCTCCACTTTTTGAGATTTTAAAAAGTTGGGTTTCTAGATATTTTCCGGTTGAATTTGAGTCGACACTGGCAGCAAATACTATCTCGCTGTTATCAGCCCATGTACTTCCACCCAATTTAAAAGCGACTGATTTGCACATGTCTATCTTTTGAAACAGGTCTGTTGCTTGCTTTGAGTCAATATTTTGAACAAATAAATGTGTTTGTTTTTCGTCGATCCACTTATCAAAATTTCTGATAGGGTAGGTTTCATATACTCTTGCTTTGTACTTTTGATTTTTTTTGACGTCTGCTATTTTCTTAAAAGTTGAGTCAGAAAAGGCTCCTATATAAACTTGCGATTGAAAAAGTATTTGCTTACCATCTGGGCTCCATTTCGGTGTAGAAGCTCCCGAATTCAAATTGGTAAATCTTTGAGCTTCACCACCTTGCATATTCAATAAATAAATTTGTGCTTCCTCATCAGTATCTCTTTTTGCAACAAATGAAATATATTTTCCATCTGGACTCCAACTATAATCAGACTCTCCCGCTTTCATGGCGGTCAATTTTCGGGGCTTTTCTGACCCATCTGTAGGAACTATCCAAAGGTCATTTTGATTATCTTTTTCATTGTAGGAAGTCTCCAAAACACTAAAAATCACTTGCTTGCCATCAGGACTCAGTACTGGCACACCTACTCGCTTCATTGCGATGAGGTCTTCATGAGTGATGGTACGTTTTGTTTGGGCAAAAGATAGATTACTTATAAAAAATAAGACGAATAGTTGTAAAAACTTGGATTTCATAGTTTGAGATGTTTTGTTAATTTTTTGAAGTGTAATTGTAATTTTTTAGTCCTCTTTATGGGCCAGGTTCAGTATAAATAAATAGATTCAACAAATTTAAAAAGTTCCCTCTTGCAATTCTTTTTTGATTATTTTCAATCGACTTGCAAATGTAACTTCTTGCATATCAATACCTTGTGTAGCAATTCTGTTTAGATAATTCATAATCTCGGGCTCATGATTTGTTTTGGTACCAGTATCGGTATTGATGTATTTTGAGGTGGTCCAAAGCACACATTTCAATACTTTTTTGTCTAAATCGGTCATCACAAATTCCGTGATTTTAGTATTTTCATTGTAAAAAACAACCGACGAAAAAATATTGATCCATTCACTTACTTTAGCGGAATTCAAATAGGCAATTTGGTGATTATACACCACCCAAGAAGTATGATTATGGACAAAATAATCATTAGGGTCAAATTGATAGATTTCGGCTACTTGATCTTCTCTGGCATTGAAAAAATAGTCAAAATATTTGGCATTATTCAAATGCTTCAAAGGGTCACAATCCTGAAACCGAATTACGGCTTTGGATTCTAGTTTTCGTGGATAATCTTTATGAGGGTCTAGTTTGAACATTTTTTATTTTATCGAAAGTTAGTTGTTTGAACTTAAAGTTGCCAACTTTTTAGAAAGTTGGCAACTTTTGATCTGAAATCAGTTTTTTAAGAAAAACCTTCTAATCCCCCAAATATAAATTATCAGGAAGGGCTATAAAATTATTGTGGAAATTGATATATTCTTGTTTATTTCCAAACCAGCTAATTACTTGATTTTTAAATAGTTTAGTAGGCTTTTCCAATAATATTCTTTGATAAGAACTCCATTCATAATTTCTAAAATCATCAATTATTCCATGTTTTTGTGGGTTCTGATGTATATATTGGATCAAATTTGTAAAATAATTATTATCATCAACAATCGCCCTCTTAAATGGTTTTTGAAATAATGTGCCGATTCTATTTTGCTGTTTGTTAAAAGACATAGAATAAGACTGAAAAAATTTCTTAAATTGATGGCTTACTATGTCATGAACTAATTTGTCATTGGCAAATTTATTTGATTTTTTTGAAAGTATCTTATTAGGATTTTCAAATTCAAATTTTAAAATATTAGCCCTAATTGAAATCTCTTCCTTAATCTCAATTAGCAAGTGAAAATGGTTACCTAATAAGCAGTAGGTATAAACATTTATAAAATCAGATAGATAAAAATCTAATCGATGCAAGAAATAAACATAATTCCCTTGATTAGCAAATAATGGACTTTTATCTACTGTTCTATTATAAACGTGATAAAATTCTTTCTCTTCAAATTTTGTAAAATAGTGTTCTGTTTTTGCCATTTTTTTAAAAACTGGGTTCTTGCCTAAATGATTGATTGGTTGTAGCACAAAAGTTGCCAACTTTTTGAAAGTTGGCAACTTTGTTATTCATCGATCCACTTCGCCCATTACCAAATCCATGGAGCCAATAATCGCCACCAAATCTGCCAACATGGCACCTTTGCTGATGGCCGGTATTACCGATAAATTATGAAAGGAACAGGCTCTTGCTTTGAGCCTCACAGGTATGTCAGATCGACCGTCTGTTCTGAAAAAATAACCCAACTCTCCTTTTGGGTTCTCTGCCCGGCAATAGAAATCCATGGCAGCGGGCCTGATTTTTTTAGGTACAAATGCCTGAGGATCAAAATCTTGTGTTCTTTTTAAATCACTTGTCAGTCTGGCTAAACATTGCTCAATTATTTTTATGGATTCATCACATTCCAGCACCCTTACATAATTTCTATCCCAACAGTCGCCAGTTTTACCCATTTCGCCTTTCCCAACAGGAATGTCAAAATCCAGTTCTGGATAAACTGAATAGCCGTCGACTTTTCTCAAGTCAAATTTTAAGCCTGATCCCCTTAAAACGGGACCTGTACAACCATATGAAATAGCTAAATCCATTGGGAGTACCCCTACATTGGCGGTTCGCTGGATAAATATTTTGTTTTCGACTAAGATCTCTTTTACTTCTTTGAGTTTTGGTTTAAGATATTTGATAAATTCTGAACAGCGCTCTTCAAAGCCGACTGGCAAATCATAAAAAAGGCCGCCAATCCAAATATAATTGTAAAGCATACGAGCGCCTGAAACCCATTCAAGCATACGTTGAATGTGCTCACGGTCACGCATGAGCCATAGAAAAGAGGTATAAGCGCCAATATCCAAGCCATAAGTACCAATGGCCACAAAATGGGAGGCGAGCCGATTCATTTCTGCCACTAAAACTCGGATATATTCAACACGTTTAGGTAATTCCTTATCAATTCCTAACATTTTTTCTACCCCCATCACATAAGCATGCTCGGAGTTCATGGAAGCCACATAATCCATCCGATCCACATAAGGGATGATTTGATTAAATGGCAAAGCTTCGGCATGTTTTTCAAAACAGCGATGTAAAAAGCCCAAATGAGGCACAACATCCACAATCAATTCACCATCTGAAATAACCTCCATTCTTAACACTCCATGGGTTGAAGGGTGCTGCGGCCCTAATGAAAGCACCATTTCTTCCGACTTCAGATTCGCCAATTGATAGGTATTGGGATCAGAGAGATGAAAGTTTTCTGTGGAAGAAATATGTTGAATTTTGTTCACGACTCAAAATTAAAGCCTAAATTCTATAAATTTGTAAAAATTTTAGTTTTTGTTATTCCCATAAAGATGGCCAAAAGAAAATTGCTTTTTTTACTATCCTTTTACTTTAAATAAATCACTATTTCTGTCCTCAATGAAACAAATAGACGTTTGCCTAAGCCCTGAATTAATCCATTTATACCCATTAGAAAATTCGATTGTAGTTGTGGTGGATATATTTAGAGCCACCTCTTGTATGGTTACCGCATTTGCACATGGGGTGGGTAGCATTATCCCTGTCGCAAAAGTGGAGGAATGTGCACAATACCAATCAATGGGTTATTTGGCAGCTGCTGAGCGAGATGCGCACAAAATTGAGGGCTTTGACTTGGACAACTCGCCCTTTAGTTATATGGAGCCTTACCTTGCTGGCAAAACAATTGCCATGACCACAACCAATGGCACGCTGGCCATTACTAAATCAAAGTCTGCAGTAAAAGTTTTAGTGGGGGCCTTTTTGAATTTGGAAGCCATCTCAAATTATCTAAAAACCCAGCCCTATGATGTGCTGATTCATTGTGCAGGCTGGAAAGGTAAGCCCAATTTGGAAGATACCTTATTCGCTGGGGCATTGGTAGATTTCCTGAAAGATGATTACATCATTGCTGAAGACACCGCTATGATGGCGCAAAAACTATATGTGCTAAAAAAAGACAAACTAGTATCAGCCGTAGCCAGTTCATCACATGTGAAAAGACTCCAACGCCTTGGTATTCAGAAAGATATAATATTTTGTTTGGAGAAAAATAAATACAATGTCGTTCCAGTTTTACGAGGAAATGCCCTTGTTAAAATAGAAGGTTAGCCTAACCAACTAACCTAATTTCCCAAAAATCTACTTTTATTTTACTGAAAACTTATATACAGTTGTGGTTTGATACGTTTCATTTGGCTTCAAAACAGTAGTCGGAAACGGCGACTGATTAGGGGAATTTGGATAATGTTGTGTTTCCAAACAAAGCCCCGATCTATTTTTGTAAATAATGCCTCCTTTTCCTGTAATAGTACCATCCAAGAAATTTCCAGTATAAAATTGAATGGCAGGTTCTGTGGTGAAAACTTCTAAAAATCGTCCAGAATTGGCCTCATAAACGGAAGCTACATTTTTCAATTGGGATGAGGAGTCGGTCAAAACCCAGCAATGGTCATAACCTTTTCCATATTTGATTTGAATGTCTTCTGCATCATTGATTCTTGCACCTATTTTATTGGTTTTGGTAAAATCAAAAGGTGTTCCAGTAACAGACTTTAGCTCTCCTGTCGGAATCAAAGTTTCATCTATAGGCAAAAATCGATTGGCATTGAGCGTTACTTCGTGGTCAAGAATATCTTTATTCATATCAGCCGAAAGGTTAAAATAGGAGTGATTAGTGAGGTTTATAACAGTAGTTTTGTCCGTATTTGCTTTATAATCAATCTTTAGGGAATTGTCTTTTTGCAAAGTATATACCACTTCCACCTCCAATTTGCCAGGATACCCTTCTTCGCCATCGGCAGCGGTATAATTGAGTTTCAGTTGCGGCTCTTCTCCATCTGTAGGAGTGGCTGTCCAGAGTACTTTGTCGAAACCTTTTTTACCACCATGCAGCCCATTTACTCCATTATTTTGAGCCAGCGTATAATCTTTACCACCTAAAGAAAATTTGCCTTTAGCAATTCTATTGCCATAACGGCCAATCAAAGCGCCAAAATAGGGAACGCCTTTCAAATAGCCAGCCAACGAATCGCATGCCAAAGTGATATTTTCAAATTTTCCATTTTTATCGGGGGCTGTCCAGTTCACTATTGTGCCACCATAGTTGGATATATCCACTTGCATTCCATTGCTATTTTTAAGATGAAAAACGGAAGCTATTTGGCCATCAGGTAAGGTCCCGAAAGAGGTTTTTTCTATTTTATTCACAGTTGAATCGATTGTTTGACTAGTTTCTGATTGTTTGGTATTACAGCTTTGCAAAGCTATAATACAGATCATTAGTAAGGCACTTGATTTTAAAAACATTTTTATAAGATTAAAAAATTACCAAAAGATTGTATAAATAATAATAAAAATTGTAATGATTAGAAGAGCACCAACGGCAAATATTTTATCGACCTTAAACCATTCTTTTCGTACTTCAAACGAATTTACATTGTCTTTGCCCTTGCCTTGTATGAGGCTGATAAGTATATGTACCAGCGAGCATATCCAGAACACGACACCCATACGATTCATAAATGGAAAGTCTGGGTACATTTGCTCGATAACCGCAGATAAAGCAATACTTAAAATGGCCGCTGTTAAAGCTCCATTGGCGGTGGCTTTTTTCCAGAAAAAACCTAACAAAAATATACTCAAAATACCTGGCGAAATATAACCCGTATACACCTGAATATATTCAAATGCCTGACCAAAATTAGCCAATAATGGGCTCACTATCAAGGCAATAATAAAGGCAATTACAATCACCAAACGGCCTGTCCAAACAGTTTGTTTTTCAGTAATGTTTTTATTGAAAAACTTCTTATGAATATCTAAAACGTAAATGGTTGAAATACTATTGGCTTTTCCAGCTAAAGAAGCCACAATAGCAGCGGTGAGGGCGGCGAAGGCCAATCCTTTTAAGCCAACCGGAAGTAAATTTAATAATACTGGATAAGCGTTATCAGGCTTTACAATTCCATTTTGAGTAATGCCATTTACTATGTTGGCATCGGCATTTTCCTGGAAAAGCACAAATGCGGCTAGGCCTGGGAGTACCACAATAATTGGCATGAGCATTTTCATACCTGCAGCAAAAAGCACTCCTTTTCTGGCGGTATTGATATCGGCACCCAAAGCCCGTTGAGTCATGTATTGGTTACAGCCAAAATAGTTTAAATTATTTACCCATTGGCCTCCAATAATAAACATCATGATGCCTGGCAACTGACGATAAGCATCGATAAAGCCCCCTTTGCCATCATGCACTTGGTATTGATTGGGTGTAAAAATCATATGTAAATGGCTATCGGCTTTTTGTGCGATTAGGCTCAACCCTTCAAACATTCCAGCACCTGTGCCCACTTTATCCGACAATAATCCTAATGCAATATAGGTAGTGGCAAGGCCACCAAAAATTAGGCAAACAACCTGTATTACATCCGTATAACCGATCACTTTCATGCCGCCTAAAGTTATAATTACGGCAAAAATTGTCAAGAAAATAGCACAAGTCATAAAGCTAAAGCCTGTCATTTTTTCCAAGCTTAATCCACCTAAATAAATGATAGAAGTTAGGTTTACGAAAATGTATAAAAACAACCAAAATACTGCCATTATGGTGGCTAGACGGTCGTCATAACGTTTTGCCAAAAACTGTGGCATGGTGAATATCTTATTGTTGAGGTACATTGGCAAGAAATATACCGCCACAATAATGAGCGAGACCCCACCTAAAAGTTCATAAACTGATATGGCTATTCCCAGTTGAAAGGCCTGCCCACTCATACCGATGAACTGTTCGGCTGAAATATTGGATGCAATAATTGAAGCGCCAATTGCCCACCAGGTAAGGGAGCCTTCAGCTAGAAAAAAATCTTTACTGTCTGATGTTTTTTTCCCCTTGTTTTTGTAAATCCAATAACCATAAGTTGAAACTATTACAAAATAAATCAAAAAGATAGCGTAATCGAGGGTTTCGAGGCCGAGAGAGGTCATAGGTATTGGGTTATTGGTTGTGATTTATGAGTTTAGAGTTATGAATATTAAAATTACGATTTATATTTTGTTGTCAGCGGGGGGCTAGGGGGCTTTAGCATCCTTGACCATAATAGGCATTTTTACCATGTTTTCTTTCAAAATGTTTCAATCGAAGCGTATCCTTAATTCTTGGAGTAAGCGGATTAATCTGTAAAGTCAAATAAGCCATTCGAGCAATTTCTTCTAAAACTGCCGCATTGTATACGGACTTTTCTGCATTTTTTCCCCAGGTAAAAGGCCCATGATTTTGCAAAAGGACCATTTCAACTTCTTTATGCGAAAGCCCCTTTCCATTAAAGCAATCAAAAATTTGGTTGCCCGTTTCAAATTCATAATCCCCTTTAATCATTTCATCAGTAAGTACAGTAGCACACGGAATGTCTTGATGAGTATGATCGGCATGGGTTGTACCAAAAATTGGAATGTCCAAACCAGCTTGAGCCCAAGCGACTGCATAGGTGCTATGGGTATGAGTAATCCCGCCGATGTCCGCCCAGTTTTTATATAATTGAGCATGTGTTTTGGTATCGGAGGAAGGCCGCATTTTGCCTTCTACCACTTGGGCATCATAATCCATTATCACGATGTCTTCAGGCTTTAATAAATCGTAATCCACTCCAGAGGGTTTAATAGCAAAAACAGCTTTTTCCCTATCAACCGCACTTACATTTCCGAATGTAAAAAGCACCAAACCGAGCTTTGGTAGCCGCATATTGGCTTCGTAGCATTCTTGTTTAAGTGATTTGAAATTGCTCATATTGGGTTTAGGATTTAGGGGTTTGGGCTTAGTGACTGGCTATTCGAAATTTTGCTTTCTAATTTGGAAATTAATCCATTTAACATTTTTCCAATTTCTTCCCCTTCCATAAACAATTCATCAAAAATATTCTTGGCGATATAGCCAATTCTGAATGAAAGCTCTATTTGTGTTAAAGCCTCAAATGAGCTAGCTAAGGCTATATTTAAAAATCTCAAATAGTCTTTCGTGGTTTTTCTTCCAAAACCTTCTGCTATATTTGAAGGAATAGCACTCGAAGATTTTCTTAGCTGACTTGTCAAACCATATAGTTCTTCATTACGAAACGAACTTGTAATTTTATAAATCTTTACTGTCCAATCCATAGATTTTTGCCAAACTAATAAGTCTCGATAGCTAGATATTTTCATCATTTTTTAGGCATTAGGGTTTTGGGTTAGGATTTAGGGATTAGGTTTTAGGATTTAGTTTTTCATTTACGGTTTTTACTTTAGAATTTACTAATTTGAATTTTGTCCTTTGGTTTTTTTTGATTTTAAATTACAGCAATATTTTTTAGTTTTTAAACTTCATTATTATTTTAAATATTGTTTTTTAAAACAATGAAGAAATAAAAATAGTGACCAAAAATACTTGCAGACTAGCCCCCTAATCCCTAAAAACTAAATCCTAACCACCTACCTAAACCCGATTTCCCCTAACCTCAACTCTCCCTTCAAACCTCTTATGGTAGTATCTTTATCAATCACCACTAATTCAAGATCAAACATATCTGCAAAGTCTTCTAGGTATTCGGTACTGATATTTTGACTATAAACTGTGTGGTGGGCTCCTCCTGCCAATATCCATGCTTGTAAACCAATTTCCATATTAGGCAGTGGCTTCCATAATGCTCTTGCAGTCGGCAATTTAGGGAATTTTTCTTTTATTTCCACCGCTTCTACTTCATTGACAATTAAGCGAAAACGATTGCCCATATCTATCAACGAAACATTGATGGCAGGACCAGCAGGAACATCGAAAACCAAACGAACGGGGTCTTCTTTTCCTCCGATTCCCAAAGGATGCACTTCGCAGCTTACCTTTCCTTTTGCAATGGATGGGCATATTTCCAACATATGTGAGCCCAGAACCATCGGATTGGTTGGATCGAAATGATACGTATAATCTTCCATAAAAGAGTTGCCACCCGGAAGCCCAATACCCATTACTTTCATAATATGTACCATCGCCGAAGTTTTCCAGTCGCCTTCTCCACCATAACCATAGCCAGCGGCCATCATACGTTGAGAGCCGATTCCAGGGAGTTGGCGCATTCCATGTAAGTCTTCAAATGTATTGGTATAGGCTGAAAAATCTCCCTCTTCCAAAAAGGCTTTTAAACCCAATTCGATTCGGGCTGCCTCCACTAAAGAAGGTCTCATTGAGCCATTTTTGGCCAATGATGGCATCAGATCATAAGTATCTTCGTACTCTTGAATCAAATTTTCAATTTCAATTTCTGAAAACTGGTTAATTACTTTCACCAAATCACCTACCCCATGGGTGTTAACCGAAAAGCCAAATTTCATTTCAGCCGCCACTTTGTCGCCATCTGTAACGGCTACTTGGCGCATATTATCTCCAAAACGGACCAATTTCATGGTTTTCATTTTATCCTTGGCCATAGCCACTCTGCTCCAAATACCAATTTTCTCTTCCACTGACTCACTTTGCCAATGACCCACCACCACTTTTCGATTGATTCGCATTCTTGTCATCATAAAACCAAATTCTCGATCGCCGTGAGCCGACTGGTTCAGATTCATAAAATCCATATCAATCTCAGCAAAAGGGATGTCTCTGTTGAATTGAGTATGTAAATGCAAAATCGGTAAGGCCAAAGTATTGAGGCCATTAATCCACATTTTGGATGGGGAGAAAGTATGCATCCAAGTGATGATACCCACACAATTTTTATCGTAATTAGCCTCAATGCAAATATTGGTAATCTCATCTGGAGTTTTCACAACGGGTTTAAATATCACTTTTACAGGGATCTTTTCAGAATTATTCAATGAATCGGCGATGATTTTTGAATGTTCATCTACTTTTCTCAGCGTTTCCTCCCCATATAAATGTTGGCTACCTGTAACGAACCATATCTCTTTATTTTTTATGTTAATCATTTTGTTCTATGTGTTTTCCTAATTTTTGATATTTGAGATATAGTTTTAAAAATATTTTTGTTTTGGCCTCATTGGGTTGGTAAACTGCATCGAAGCCAGATCCCATCGCTTTTTGAGCTTCCAATAAATTGTTATGAACACCTGCCACTACAGAGGCATTCATGGCGGCTCCCAAAGCACAAGCCTGATCGGAGCTAGCCACTTTGATGGGCATATTGAGTACATCAGCCAATGTTTGCATCACATAGGGTGATTTTTTTGCTACTCCACCAATGGCAATTACTTGTTTAATAGAAACCCCCTCTTCAATAAATCGATCCACAATGGCTTTGGAGCCAAAGGCGGTAGCTTCCACTATTGCTTTGAAAAAGCCAATGGCATCCGTCCCTAAATTCAGACCCGAAATGGCTGCCTTCAAAGTATGATTGGCATCGGGCGTGCGGCGACCGTTAATCCAATCTAAAGCCACTGGATCTTCCTCCGAAATCGGAATTTTTGAAGCTTGGTCGGATAAATAAGGGATTAGTTTAGTAGCTAAATCATTGGCAGCTTCTTCTCCTAAAATAGCTCTAACTGGTTCAGTAATAATTTTTTGAAACCAGGCATAATAATCTCCATAGGCCGACTGGCCCGCTTCCATGCCCAACATATTAGGGATGATCGAGCCATCAACCTGGCCACAAATTCCTTTAATCAATAAATGACCGATTTCTTCATTAGGTGCAATGAGCATGTCACATGTGGAAGTACCCATTACTCTTACAAAATCATAAGGTTCTATTTCAGCCCCGACAGCACCCATATGGCAATCAAAGGCACCTACTCCAATTTTCACCTCGGGTGAAAGGCCTAGTTTAGTAGCCCATTCTGCCGAAATATTACCCATTGAAGTATCAGAAGTATAGGTATTTTGAAAAAACTGCTCTCTTAATCCAGCTAATAATGGGTCTAGTTTTGTAAAAAACTCATCCGACGGCAGTCCATCAAAATCGGGATGCCACATCGCTTTATGGCCAGCTGCACAGCGAGAGCGTTTCATCGTTATGGGATCGGTATTGCCAGTAAGCACTGCCGAAATCCAATCGCAATGTTCAACCCAAGAATAGGCTTTTTCCCTTATTTTTTCATCGACTCTTAATGTCCGTAAAATTTTTGCCCAGAACCATTCCGAGGAGTAGATTCCACCCACATATTTGGTATAATCGATATCCCAAAGATGTGCAAGAAGGTTGATTTCTTCGGCTTCGGTATTGGCGGTGTGGTCTTTCCACAAAATAAACATTCCATTTGGATTATTAGCAAATGCTGGCAATAGTGATAATGGAGTGCCGTTTTGATCAACTGCCACTGGAGTAGAGCCAGTGGTATCAATGGATATTCCGACAATATTTTGACGAACTTCGTCCGAAACTTGTGACAAAGCCCCATTAATGGCATTTTCCAAGCCCTCCAAATAATCCAAGGGATGCTGCCTAAATTGTGAAATTGAAGAGTCACAGAATAGCCCTTGTTTCCAACGTTGGTAGTAATGTACAGCAGTACCTTCAGCACTGCCAGTCTGTGTATTTACTACCAAAGCTCGAACGGAATCAGTCCCGTAGTCAAGCCCGATTGTATATTTGTTATTCATTCTATTTTAGTGTGTTTTGACACATTTAAATGGCTAAAAGTAAGTTTGGAATAGCATTCAATCAAAAATTGAAGTTAGTCTCTATTGGCCTACATTGAATTTCACTATTTCTAAACTTTATTGAATCCTAATAATAGGCCCAATTAATTCGAAATCTCCATTTATCGACAATTACCTCATTGATTCTGAAATAAAATAATGAAAGGCATTAAACTGTCTCTGATATTTATCTTGATTCAATTTGTACAAAATTGCCTTTTTTGTTGTCGATTTTTCGTCCTTTTCTGAGGTATCAATTAACAAATTTGTGGAAAGAATCTTTCTGCTAAAATTTCGACGATCAACAGGGTTATCATAAATAGCCTCATACAATTTTTGCAATTGCGGAATCGAAAATTTATCTGGCAACAACTCAAAACCTATTGGATGTAATGCCGCTTTATATCTCAATTTTTCCAATGCCAAATCCACCATTTCGTTATGGTCAAATATTAAATTGGGTTTATTTTTAAGACTTATCCAAAAAGCATTTTGTGATTTAGCTGAATCTTGATCATGAGCGTGTATATTGATCAATGCGAAAAAACAAATTGAAATCGTGCGCTCCACCGGGTCACGACTTACTTTGCCAAATGTTTTAATTTCTTCAAAATAAATGTCTTTTAAGCCAGTTAATTCGTATAAAATACGGTTAGCAGCCACTTCAAGGTCTTCTTCTTTTCCAACGAAGCCACCCATTAATGACCAGTTACCTTTTTCAGGCTCAAAATTTCGTTTGATGATTAACATTTTTAACTCCTCTCCATCAAAACCGAATACAATGCAATCTAGTGCAACGAGTAGCCGGGTTTTATTGGGATATTTTTCCATTTATTTTTTAGTGAGATTAGAGGCAAAAACTAATTGTGTATTATTGACACAATATTAATCTATTTATTTGAATTTGTCAAATATTTCTTCTAAAAATATTATAATTAAGAAATAGCATGACTTCTTTTAGCCTTGGAATAATTGTCATTATTTTTTATTTAACCAAACCGCCATAGGACTGATTTCACGATGGCTCCAAACTACGTAAGGAACAAGTGTAATATTAGTTGGTTTCTGATTTAGCTTGTCATAACCCTTTCCTTTTAGAATTGTCACACCATTCAAAAACTGTGCTTGATAATCTGGTATCCAGCTTGAACTTTGATCTATTGATAGCTCCTGATTTTGGTTATCAACTCCTTCTGCACAATACAACATTGGCCCACGCTGCACAGCAAGGGTGTTTAAGTTAGTTTTGATGTTTGGATGGCTTTCAATTATTTTAGATTCCATCGGGAAATCAACTGTTATTTTATCTCCTTTTTTCCATGTTTTTGAAACAGAAGCATATCCGTTTTCAATCTTGTAAGCAACTGATTTTCCGTTGATTTTTATACTTGTTTTTTGATTCGTTTTGGTGATAAAAGTATATAAATCACTTGGTACAGCTTCATTTTGTGTCCAACCTGGTATACGAATTTGGAGATTTGTAGCTTTGCCCGTTGCACTCCCAATTATCATTTCCACATTGCCTGCCCATGGGTAATTTGTCTTTTGAGTGAGTTCAAAATTTTTGTTACCTACTGATAATGAGGCTTTTGAGTCCATAAATAGGTTGATATATACATTATTATTTTTTACACCATATACATAACCCGAAACCGAGGGCACAAAACGGGAAAGGTTGGATGGGCAGCAAGAGCAATCGAACCAAGAGCTTCGGCAATTTGCACCTTGATTGAACTTTGCTTTTCCATCAAAAACCAGTGGATTGGGGTAAAAAAACTTCTCACCTTCCAACGAAATTCCAGCCATTAAACCGTTGTAAAGTGAGCGCTCTAACACGTCCATATATTTGGCCTCGCCATGCAAAAGAAACATTCGGTGGTTCCAATAAACGTTGGCAATCGCTGCACAAGTTTCAGCATAAGCATTGTTGGGAAGCTCATAGGCGGCGTCAAAACCCTCAATGCCTGGGGCGGAACCAAGCCCACCTGTTATGTACATTTTTTTACTTACAATATTCGTCCAGAGCTTATCAACTGCGTTTAAATAGGCTTTATCGCCAGTAATGGCTGCAATATCAGCCATGGCAGAATACATATAAACGGCTCGCACAGAGTGGCCAACTGCCTCTGTTTGATCCACAACGGGTATATGATCTTGTGCATAGGTATCTTGGTGAATTCCTTTGGCTGTTTTATCGCCAGTTTTTCCTCTTCTTTCCAAAAGTAATTTTGCCAAATCGAGATATTTTTTGTCGTTGGTAACCCGATAAAGTTTGATTAAACCTACTTCAATCTCTTGATGGCCTGAGTAGAATCCCTGTTTTTTATCAACTGCCAAATGATAAATTAAGTCGGCATTTTTTGTGGCAATATTGAGGAAAGTTTTCTTTTTAGTAGCTCGATAATGTGCCACGGCGGCCTCGTACATATGGCCCGCATTATAGAGTTCATGACTCATTTTATCGCCCACAAACTTGCCAGCTGGGTCATATGTGCAACATTGAAACTTGTTGTAATCGTTGGCTTTGAGCGACCAAGCCGTGTACAAATAACCGTCAGGCTCCTGAGCAGCAGCCATATAGCTGATTATTTTATCCAAATAGGCATCCATTTTTGGGTTGGCTTCATTCATGAGTGCATAAGAAGCACCTTCCATAATCTTGTAAACATCGGAATCGTCAAAACCAAAGCTCCCTTTGAATTTCCCTTCGGCAAGTTTTCCTGCAAAAATGAAATTATTAATACGACCAGTTTCCTCACATTTTTGAAATGCGTACGGAATTGTGCGATGCGAAACCGTGTCCAATCGACTTTTCCAAAAACCACCCGTAATTTTCACTTTTGTAAAATCGACTGGCTGAATGGGGTAATCAGCCGTTTGCCCAAATGCCCAAAAAGGGAAGAGTGTAATAAAAATTTGTAGTTTTTTCATCTGTCAATTATTTTTAATTAAATATAGCCGTTCTTGGGATACTTGTGCAAAAGGAAAAACCAAGCCTTGCCTACAACTTTTCAGCATGACTGTAAATCATTTCTTAACCCTCAAAACCACAAAAGAAAAAGCATCCAAATTGACTAAGGTTTTCCCTTTTGCAATATTAATATTCGATTCTATTGGTACAATTTTGTTTGGCTGGTCAATAGTGTTGAAGTTTTTTAAATCCTTATCGACTAACACAGTCACTTTGGCAATAGTCTTTTTTGCTAATCCTTTGATATTCAGCTCTAAAGATTTTGAGCTGGCTGAAGTATTTACCAATTTTATAATCACTTCATTCGTTTTTTCGTCAACAGAGGCAGTGGCATAAAGCTCTTGCTGGCCAGTAAGGTTTTCACTGTTTGATTTTATGGCTACAGTGCTGGTGCCCGAATTGGTAGCATATAGCTTTTGAACCTGATAATTAGCTGTACCAAAGGAAGTTAAATTATCCATCCAAATTAAGTCTGGTGTCCACTGCCAGCGGTTGATATGGGCAAAAAGCGGTGCGTAGGAGGTCATATACACTACGTCTGCATTGCGCTCAAGGCCCGTCATATAGGCGGCTTCCGATAAGGCACATTCCCAGTTGTTTTTGTTGTCTGGGCTGGCAATGGCCACACTTTGTGCCGCATATTCGCCCGCAAAAATCTTATAACGGTTGCGGTCGTAGTTATCATAGCGCTTGGCATTTTCTCTGAACCATTTTGGGTCTTTGTAGTAATGTTCGTCCACAATTTCGGCATTGAGTTTTGGAAGCGCTTTTTCGGCTTGTTCAAAAAGTTCGCCCTCGGCAGCAGGGCCTGTACCCGACACCAGCCTGATAGTTGGATATTTGGCCTTCACGGCTTTCGATATTTTCTCGTAACGTTCAAAATATTCTTGGCCCCATTGCTCATTGCCAATGCCTATCATTTTTAAGTTAAAAGGCTCAGGATGACCCATTTCGGCACGTAAAGCCCCCCATTTTGTATTGGTATCGCCGTTGGCAAATTCTATCAAATCTATAGCATCTTGGATAAACGGATCCAAGTCTTCAAGCGCTGTGGTTTCCGATGAATTGAACTGACAGGCCAGCCCGCACGAAAGGATAGGTAAAGGTTGAGCGCCAATATCCTCACACATTTGGAAATATTCAAAAAAGCCTAAGCCAAATGTTTGGTAATAATCTGGTGCAGGGCGGTGGGCAAATTCCATGTTCCATCGGTTGATTAGCAACTCCCGATTTTCAACTTTTCCAACTGTTTTTTTCCATTGATAACGCTCGGCCAAGGTGCGCCCTTCTACAATGCAGCCACCAGGAAAGCGCACAAAACCAGGTTTCATATCCGCCAATAATTGCACCAAATCTTTACGAAGGCCGCCTTTTCGACCTTTCCAAGTGTTTTGTGGAAACAATGAAATCAAATCGATATCTAAAGATCCTGCACCTTTGAAGTATACATCCACTTTTCCTTTTTGAACAGTTTCCGAGGCCATAATTACCCCTTCTACCTTAGCCCAACCGAGGCTATTTGATCGAACGGTTGTACTGCCAATGGTCTCATTTTTTTCATTTAATAATGCCACTTCTAAGTAAATATCACCGCTGTTTACTTTTACAAAAGCTGAGAAATCATATTTTTCACCTTTTTTAAGGCCAATTCCGTCAAAGCCTTCATTTTGCAGCCCTAATCCTTGTGTAGCATCCCGTTTATCTACCCTTACCACCCGTGGATTGTTTGGGTTTGATTTCGCATTATTGAAAATCGTAAGCTCATTGGTGGTGCTAAACCTAGTTTCGGCCTGAGGTAGATGTTTCCAGCCCATCCAAGGATATTCAAATTCAAACGAGCGATTTTTGATTAATTCGGCATATAAACCACCATCGGCACCAAAATTGATGTCCTCAAAAAATACGCCGTACATGGTTGATTGTATAGGCACTAATGGCTTGGTAGCGTCGATATCAATTTTTTGGGGTATTTGTGCAAATAATTGCAAGCTGCAAAATGCTGAAAATAAGAGTAATTTAATTTTTTTCATTTTTAATTTATTAATAAACCTTCATGGTTTTAAAAAGGGGCCGCTTAAGCCTTGAAGGTTTAGAAATTATATCTATTTTTTCAAATTCAAAACCAATACCGAATAAGCAGGAATTGTCAATTTCAGGATTCCTTTCTCTAATTTTGCCCCAGAAAAATCTTTGATGGAAACTTTGTCAGGCTGCTCAAATGAATTGAAATCGTTAATTTTTGGAGAAGCCAAAATTTTCCCAGATAATTTACTGAAATCTTCTCCTCTTAAATTGATGATCACTTCGTGAGCTTTTGTAAAATCAATATTTGTCAATGAAATATTCAAAGCTCCCGATGCTTCTTTTGAAGCCGAAGCAGAAACAGCGGTTAACTTTTTATTACCAAATTGGTAGGCAGGCGACTCGATTTGAATAGGTACCAAGGTCGCCTCTTGATGTACATTGTACATTTTCATCACGTGATAAGTGGGTGTCAAAACCATTTTTTCCTCTTTTGTTAAAATTACGGCTTGCAAAACGTTTACTATTTGTGCCAAATTTGCGCCACGAACTCTATCCGCATGATTATTGAAAATATTCAATGTTAAACCAGCAATCATGGCATCACGCATAGTATTTTGTTGGTAAAGCACGCCACCACCTTTTTCCTCATTGTACCAACCGCCCCATTCATCTACTATTAAATCCACTTTTTTATCAGGGTCGTATTTGTCCATAATGGTGCTGTGGCGGGTCACAAATTCTTCCATTTTCCAAGCTTCTTCCATGGTTTTGAAATAATTGGCTTCTGTAAAAGCTACATCAGGTCCTTTATCGCCCCAACTCAATACCGAATAGTGATGTAAAGCCACTCCAGAAACCATGTTGTGAGGGATATTTTTCATCAATGTTTCCGTCCAAGCATAATCGCCATCGCTTGCTCCTGAAGCTATTTTATAAAGTTTAGCGTCTTTTGAGTCATTCATAAAAGTGGCGTATTGACGGTAAATATTGGCATAGTATTCGGCAGTCATGTTGCCGCCGCAGCCCCAAGCTTCATTACCCACTCCCCAAAGCTTCACGTTCCAAGGATTTTGGCGACCATTTTGTTTACGCAACTCAGCCATTGGACTACCTCCAGGGTGGTTTACATAACTCACCCAATCAGCCAAGTCTTTTACTGTGCCACTACCTACATTTCCTGCCAAATAAGGTTCAGCACCAATTTTTTCACACAAATCCAAAAAATCGTGCGTGCCAAAACTATTGTCTTCCGTGCTGCCACCCCACCAAACATTCACCATTTTAGGGCGACTGGCTTTTTGCCCAATACCGTCTTTCCATTGGTAAGCATCAGCGAAGCAGCCGCCTGGCCAACGTAGGTTGGGTACTTTTAGGTCTTTCAGTGCGGCAATTATGTCGTTTCTTACTCCATCGGTATGCGGTATAGTTTTGTTTGATTCGCCCACATAAATACCACCATAAATACACCTTCCCAAATGCTCCGCAAAATGGCCGTAAATATGTTTGTTGATTTTGGTTTTCGCCAAATCAGTATTGAGGGTGATTTTGGTTTGGGCTTGTGCAATTTTAAAAATAAATACCAGACACAAGGTAAAAACAGTTTTTTTCATAGTGTAATTTGCTCAAATAATTAGAAAAAATTTATTATAATTATGTTAAAAATTCCGTAAAAATAATGTGGAAAAATTAAATATTGTCAATTATACACAATTTAAATTTTTATCATTATTTTTGGTTTAAATTTAACTTAAATAATAATGAAACTACTCATCAGTATTGCTTTTTTTATTAGGCAGTTTTTCGCTGTTAGCTCAAAACCCATTAGACGGTGCATGGAAGGGCACTCGTGAATCTCCCAATGGTACATTCGAGATCAATTACACCTTTAAAGTAGAGGGTGACAAACTTACTGGCACTTGGAAAACTCAATTTGGTGAAACTACCATCGAAAATGGCAAAGTTGAAGGCAAGAAATTTTCCTTCTCCATTTCTTTTAACGACATGACTATTAACAACACAGGGGAGCTAATCAACGA
The DNA here is from genome assembly GCA_040385875.1 of Bacteroidota bacterium. GTDB lineage: Bacteria > Bacteroidota > Bacteroidia > Cytophagales > Spirosomataceae > JANMZR01. The sequence continues at coordinate 6,367 of JAZKGO010000001.1, read as the reverse complement.
AAATGAGATAGTAACCAAAAACGAGCGTGGTGAAATGAAGCTAGCAAGAGTAAAATAATTCACCCAATAGAATTGTTTTTATTGGCCATCATTTTCTCCTTTATATTTTAAGAAGAATTTCACCAATTTTATTCAACTATCTTCTTATTACTTTATCATAATTTTAAAAAATTAAAAAATGAATTTCAATCTTAAAAACTTTACTAAAGTTGGCTTATTGAGCTGTCTAACTCTTTTTTCAGCAAAGATAATAGCTCAAGACGGCACTATTTACCCACTAGAAACACCCAAAGAGCCTAATGCGATTCCACTTAGTACAGGAGGCGTAGAAAATCAGCCAGCTACCGAAACTTGGTTTAAGCAATGGGGTGACCCGATGGCTCGAAATATAACAAACGCTACTTTAACTCCTTTTTTACCAGAAAAAGGCAAAGCAAACGGTGCAACGGTAATAGTAGCCCCAGGTGGTGGTTTTAGCTGGCTTTCGATGGGAAATGAAGGCTGGGAAGTGGCCGAAGCCCTTGCTAAACAAGGTATTACAGCTTTTGTGCTAAAGTATCGGCTTAATCCAACTCCAGAGAAATTGGAGGATTTCACTGCCTGGATGAACCGCCCACGCACTCCTGCACCAACTACTAATGGGGCTGCTTCAACCCCTGCACCACAGCCACAAAGAAACCTAAGCAATCAGCTGGCGGATGCAGAAGCTGCCTATGCCATGATCGTAAAACGAGCATCAGAATGGGGTGTTGATACTAAAAGGATTGGGATGATTGGCTTTTCGGCAGGTGCTGGACTTACAATGCACGCTACTTTGCATTCTAAAACTATGAAGTTAGCCTTTATAGGACCTATTTATGGTGGTATGGGGCCAGTAGAAGTACCTAAAGATGCTCCACCGATGTTCAATGTAATCGCTTCTGATGATTTCCTTTTTAGAGGCCAGTTTGGTGTGATTGACTCATGGTTTAAAGCAGGTATTCCTGTTGAGTTTCATCTCTACCAAAATGGAGGACATGGCTTCGGCTTGGGCAATCCTAACCGCACCAGCAATTGGTGGTTTGATGCCTTTACACATTGGTTAAATGTTAATAAATTTTTGGAAGCAAAAGTTAGCAATTAATTACAGGTAAAGTTAGAGTACCAAAACAAAAAATGGTAGCACTTTAATGCTACCATTTTTTAATTATAGATTAGGTTAATAAATCGATTATTCGGTAAAAACACAGCAACAAAACAAACTTTTATTTGCACCCACCTATTTGAAATTTAGCTTTTATAAAACAATTAATGCACCCTGAAATTCCACTTAGAATTATCGCTATCAAAGTCAAATTCAGCAAGTGAAGGTGTGCTATCCCCTGATGACACCAATGCCAATTTTTTGCCCGAATTGGGAACCATCTTGGGCATTATTCTATAAGTGCCGTCAGTCAGCTGGTCAATTCGCCATAATTGTTCTGGGTTACCTGTAAAGGCGGGTACGGTTATCACCTCAGAATTTGCAGTTGCAGATAATGCTCGTTCCGTGCCTGTCAATACAATTTTGTAATATGGTCCACCCAAATATCCGGTAGTGTCTGGGGCATCGGTAATGGTCCATTTTTGATGTGGCCGATGCATATAATCACCTATCCGTACATTAATGTCACCAGTCGGCCAATTTTTGATTACATCAGCTAATTCCTGAGTAGGAACTGGCTTTACGGGTTCGGTATTGGCTTGACCAAAACTTCTCTGAGCACTGGCCATTCTACTAAAATCTACAGCCAGTTCTAAGCCATATCCTCTTCTTACCGATTCAATTTCATAAGTACCCTCTTTGAATTTTTCGCCAGCAACAGGCCAGCCATCTTTCCATACAATAGGAAGGATACCCAAAACACTTCGGCCACTCTGATCTAAATCCGCCTCATAATGAATGGACATTTTTTCTATACCTTTTTCAAGAATCATTCGTCCAAAATGCCCAGGGCCAATCAACCGACCACGAGTCGCCACCACCATTTTGCCACCGCCTTCCATCATGCTTCTTCCGACATTATCTATGTATGGGCCAGTTACTTTTTTTGAACGACCCACCACTACATTGTAAGTTGAGTTTGCACCATCACAACAACTACCGTGGGTAGCTAGCAAATAATACCAGCCATCACGATAGATTAAATCCGCAGCCTCACACACTATGGCTACATCTACCGGCTTATTGCCCTCTTTGAGTTTCCCATTTTTTGGATCTAACTCCACAATGCGAGTGAATCCATAATATGTTCCGTAGGCCAGCCAAAGGCGACCTGTAGTAGGGTCTAGCATAATGCCTGGGTCTATCGCATCGTTTTCTTCATAACCGTCAGAGGTAGCCACTATGACTGGTTCAGAATATTTAAAGTCGGGCGATTTTGGATCAAGTGTCTTATTCCACATCGTATAAATGATACCCTTGTGCGAAGGACTGCCACCAGTTGCTCCATAAACCACCAAATAGCGATTGCCTATTTTTATGGCATCAGGAGCAGCACCCCCACCTGGTCTTACACCGCCGCCATACCATGTCCAACCATCTTCTGATATTAATCCCCCGCCACCAGTGCCAAAGGTATAGAACTTTCCTTCACATTCTACAATGGTTGAGGGGTCATGTATGAAAGGTTTGCCAACTTGGGCTAATAATGTATTTGCAAGTAATATTGATAAAAAAACTATTAGTTTAAATTTCATGAGAATAAAATTGATTTTAATTGTACTCATGGAATCGCCAATTAATTTATCTGCTATTGGTTTAGGTCTTGTAAGTGGCGATTTCATCTTTGTAAAAATTTGGATTAGAATTTAATCTTTGCTGATACTGATATTTTTAACAGGTTTGCCCTTTTCATCTATAAAACGAAGGCAAAAATTGGCCATACCGGGGCCATTAATTACTGCCCCTCGAATTATGTTTTTCCCCTTTTTCAAGGTTAATCGTGACGAAGTCACATTGTCAACTATCATATCTCTATCACCAGAAAGAATAAGTGCTTCTTGGCCATTGAGCCAAAACATCCCTCCCGAATTACATCCAGCAGTCATTCTTACATCTGTTATTTCCTCAGGACAGTCAATTACCGTAACCAACCAAAAAAGCAAACCATACTTAGGTTTGTTGATATCATAGGAAAAATTGAACAAATTAAAATTAAAGGTTTTACTGTCTAAAGCATACCATTTTAGTTCTTGTGTACCCACCTTTGTAGTTTCACCATTTTTAGGCACAAAAGCAAAATCGTTAGAGAAATTATCAGTTTGAAAAGCACTTCTAAGATAATTGTCGGTAAAAATATTGTTTCGAGCTATGTCTTTTTTTATTGGCTCCAGCACCCACCAACGGTGCACAAATCCATTATCGAAAGTAGCTGTTTTTGTGGCAGACGAAGACACAAAATGCCTGCTCAAATTATGGCTAGTATCGCCCTTGATTGGAATGGGAGGAAGTGGAGGTCTTTGTTGCCCAGGAGGTTGCCCATTAGCATTGTTTACAAAAGTCAGTAAACTACATAGCGTGACAAATGCCAAAGCTGAAAGAAATGATTTTCGTTTTCTTTTCATGGTTAGATTTCTTTTAAAATATTTTTACACACATTTTGATATTTTAAATTAGTGATTCTAATACAAATTAGTTTGTTCATCGTTTTTAATCATATCGTCTAATTCTTGAACAGAAATATCGAGCTTTCCTTGGTCTACTAATGCTTTTGCCAATGATGCCACTGGTCTTTCTTTTAAAGTCTCCGAATTTTGCCACAATTTTGACCGAATCATACACTTGGCACAGTGCATAAAAGCTTCTTTAACTTTCACAATTATGGCAAATGAAGGTTTTTTGCCGTCGCAAATCAAAAGCTCCAATATACTTTCATCAGTTACAATTAATGCCTCGCCATTTACTCTCAAAGTTTCTCTAACGCCTGGAATCAAAAAAATCAAGCCAATATTTGGATTTTTTATGAGGTTGGTCAATGTGTCCGCTTTGGCGTTTCCAGGTCTGTCTGGAATAGCCAATATTTTGTCATCCAAAATCTTCACAAAACCAGCTGGGTCGCCTTTGGGAGATACATCAAGATTTCCTTGCAAATCAGAGGTGGCAATGGTAATAAAAGGCGAGTTTTCGATAAATTTTTGACAATGTTCGTCGATATAATTTATTGTTTTTCGAGTAACTATTTCGCTGGGATAGCCCAAAGTTGCCCGAAGCTGATCTTCGCTTGTGATGATATTTTGAAAATTATTCATAATTATAAATGTCTTTTAATTAGAAATAAATTGTCTTTTATCTGAATAATAGCTGTGAAAACAAATAAATATCATGCCGCCAAACTGGCCATGAATGACCACCTGCGTACTCGCTGTATTTGTATTTGATGTCCATATCGTCAAACTTTTTCATCATTATTTGGCAATTGGCATGGGCAATGTCCTCTTTTCCACCTTGAGAAATCCATAATTCTTTAAGATTTTCGTTGATGGTTGAGCTGTTTTTTGCCATAAATTCATATTGCGGATCAGAAAGTTTGGTGTTATTTGCCCACCAACCTGAGCTGAATACGCCTAAATAACCAAACATATTGGTGTTTTTCATACCTGCATAAAGTGTCTGCAAGCCACCCATCGAAAGGCCCGCTAATGCTCTGTTTTTGGCATCCGTTTCGACTCTGTAATTGCTTTCTACAAATGGGATTGCTCCGTTTTTGAGTTCGTTTTCAAAAGCCCTGAGCTGTTGTTCACCAAAGTTGGCAATACTTCCACCTCCGCCAACATTACCATCAAGCATAGCAATAATCATTGGTTTGGCTTTTTGTTCGGCTATTAAATTATCCAAAATTAAATCAGTTTTGCCTTGGGTAGCCCAGCCACGATGGTCTTCACCCCCACCGTGCAGCAGATATAAAACTGGGTATTTTTCAGTTGATTTGTCATAACCAGCTGGCGTATATAAATACATTTCTCTCCAGGAATTGCTGGCTTTTGAGAAATATTTTTTGATACGAATATCACCATGCGGAACATCTTTTAAAGCATAAAAACCACCTTCTTTGTAAGGAATTTCGATGCCGCTTGCTTGGCGGCCCATGCCATAGAATGTTTCACTGGCTGGGTCGGCAACAGCCACACCATCAATGATTAATGAATAATAGTGAAACCCTCGGCTGATAACATCGGTGGTTACATTCCAAAAACCGCTGGTATCTTTTACCATGTCGTATTTTTTACCTAAGTCCACCTGAACTTTCTGAGCATCAGGGGCTTTGGTTTTAAAAACAACCCTGTTGTCAGGTAAAATTTGAGGGAATTTGGCATTGCGAACATTGGACGATGCGGGAGTCCCCAACACAGTATATTGCTCAAGCGAAGTATTATCTACTGGTTTGAACAAAAATTGTGAGAACATATACAAGCCGTTTTTCCAAACTTTGAAATCATGCCCGCCAGCCTCTAAATAATAAATATGCGGCACATCGTTTTGATATAGATAATCGTGCGTGCGTTTGCTGAATCCGATGAGTCCGTCTGCATCGCCACACGAGATAAAGAGGAGTTTCAGCTTTTGTTTGGCAGCCTCGATATTTGGCACTAATTCTTGTGGCACTTTTGTATTTGGTGCAGAAGAAAAACCGCCAACCCACGAAAATTTATCCAAATTCCCTAAACCAAAATTGAGCGACTGACCGCCACCCATCGAAAGACCTGCAATGGCACGATTGTCTTTATCAGTAAGTGTTGGGTATTTTTTCTCGATAAAAGGAATAAGATCGTTCAAAAGGTCTTTTTCAAAATTAGCAAAAGCCTGAACCTTGTCGGGTGCCATTATATTTCCGCCATTGCGGTCGTCTTTCATAGCACGGCCGTTGGGCATGACCACTATCATCGGTTGAATTTTGCCTTCGGCATAAAGATTATCCAAAATATTTTGAGGATTTGCTCCTTTAAACCATTCTTTTTCATCGCCACCTATGCCATGCAAAAGATAAAAGACCGGATATTTTTTCTTTTTGTCGAAATTTGGTGGTGTATAAACCAATGTTTTACGCATATTGCCCACAGTTTTGGAGTCGTAAAGCACGGTATCAATTTTGCCTTTTGCAATGCCCAACTTTTCTTGTTCATAGCCTTTTGGCATTTCTTTTTCCATTTTTTGAGCGAATGCCATGTTTCCACACAAAATAAGAATAGCCAATATTGATGTTAATTTTTTCATAATTTTTTTTAAAAATAGTATATCAATTTTATTTAAAAAGCAAAGGAGCCATTGCGAGTAAACTGCGTCTCCAAGTTAAGAATTCGTGACCAGTTTTATCAGAAACGTAAGATACTACGTTGAATCCAGCATCTT